>CAVCCL010000278.1:0-6474 GCA_963600665.1 Bifidobacterium catenulatum
TTGTGTCATCGTCCATCAGAGGTGAACCTGCAAGCCTTTCAAGCACAGCCTTTTCCAGAAGCTTTCCATATGGCGGATCCATAAATATTACATCAAATGCCTTTCCCTGTCTCTCCAGCATCCCCACTGCCTGAACTGCATCCGCTGACAAGACCTGTGCCCTGTCGGCAAGCTTCGTAAACGCAAGGTTTTTATTGATACACTCCACTGCTTTTCTGCTGTTCTCGACAAATACCGCCAGGTCTGCCCCGCGGCTGAGTGCCTCTATTCCAATGGCTCCGCTTCCGCTGAACACGTCAAGAAACCGGCATCCCGGAATATCATTTGAGAGCATATTAAATAAGGTTTCTTTTATCCTGTCCGTTGTCGGTCTGGTGTCCATCGAATCAACCGTCACCAGCTTCAGACTTCTTGCACTGCCGGCAATAACCCTCATATTATTCTCCTATCTATATGTACTGTATATTATAAACTTTTCCTGCCAGACATTCTTATACCATGCCTTTTGCCAAATTACAAGAAAAGCTTCCAATCTTCACACTATTTTCCCATTATTCTGTCTCTCACGTATTTTCCGGTGTCAGACAGATCTCCATCGGAAAAGCTGCCCGTGGCTGTTGAATCAGACTTTATAAGTGCCGATGTCTCATTCTTGTTACACAGACTCCATGATGAATAGCTGAGATTATTCTCGTTTATAAGCTTGAACCACTCGTCAGATGAATCGTAGTCAATACCTCCATTGCCAGATGCATCGCACAGGCTGAACTCGCTCACAAATACAGGGAGTCCGTTGTCCAGAGCCGTCTTAACCTTATTTCTCAGATCATCCTTGTGGGTAGCCGCATAAAAATGAACTGCATACATGATGTTGTCATAACCGGTTATCGGATCCTGTGACGCAATATCGACATCCTGGCTCCAGTTTGGAGTTCCCACGATTATCAGGGCATCTTTGTCATTTGCCCTGATGACCGGTATTATGGTCTCGGCATACGACTTGACACTGCTCCACTGGGTTCCACCATTTGGCTCGTTGCAGATCTCATATATGACATTTTCCTGCGCCGCATATTTCTTTGATACTTTGTCAAAGAATTCTTTTGCATCATCTATATGATTATTCGGATCACTGTCGCTCAGTATGTGCCAGTCAACTATGACATACATGCCAAGCTCAGTCGCTGCACTCACACCTTTGTCGACAAGAGCAAGTATCTCGTCCTTATCTCCGCCACTGCAGTATCCGTAGCTGTCTCCTGTATCCGTATACATCGCAAGTCTTATAAGATTTGCACCCCAGTCATCCCGCAGAGTCTCAAAGGCTTCCTTATTCACATAATCAGGGAACCATGTTATTCCATGGGTGCTGACACCCTTAAGCTGATATTTGTCTCCATTCATGTCCACTATATCCGTTCCTTTTACCGAAAGTTTTCCATGTGTTTCAAATGGGATCTCTCCCGGAACATTTGTATTGTTTTTCTTCTCAGAGGCAGCGGATTCTGTATTTTTCCCGCCTCCGCTTGTTTCATTGCTGTCGGTATTCTCAGGCGCTGAAGCTACCATCTTAAGACCATCTCCGCTGTACTGTGTGTCATTTACATACAGCACATATTTTTCAACGGCGAGGTCATCTGAAGAGAAATTATATCCAAGGTTGATACTGCCCTTAGCCGGTATCTCCTGAGTGTAATCCACAGCCTTTATTGACACTGTTTTGCCTGATATCTTGTACTCCCCGCCCCATATCTGATCTACAGCAGGAGTTCCCTTATATGTAATCTCAAGCTTCCAGTCTTTTGCAGACGCAGATGTGTTGTTATATATGTTGATGCTCTCTGTAGCACACTTTTTGCCATCTGCCTCCCATGTGGTATCATGTCCTATCTCAGCATAGAAATCGCCTGCAATATCCGAGGATTGGTCATCCTGTTTTTCTGACGACTCAGTTGTATCGCCAGTATTGTCATCACTTTTCGCTTCTTCTGTGCCTGCGGAAGTCTCCTGCAGTGTTTCTTTCTTAACGGAATCACCTTTTCTTCCCGAAGCGATCACATATCCCATAACCGCTATAATTATCAGCAAAATGCCAATAATTATTCCCATAACCATAGTTTTCTTATTTTTCATGGTATACCCCCTTTTTTATTTATAATACAGGCATAGTGTACAGCCTGTCATCCCCTTTGTTTATCAGTTTCGCATCTATCTCCTGTCCGTAGCGGTCGTATACGTCCTGCGCCGCCCTAAGCATGTCAGCATGATTGTATATATCCCCAACCTTGAACATCAGCTCCCCGCTCTGTCTTATTCCAAAGAAATCGCCCGGCCCCCTCATCTTGAGGTCCTCACCGGCTATATAGAAGCCGTCATTTGACTTCTCCAGGACATTCAGTCTCTCCATAGTATCCTTGTCCTTTTTTCCGCTCATGAAAATGCAGTACGACTGGAGATTTCCTCTTCCCACACGTCCCCTGAGCTGATGGAGCTGTGCAAGTCCGAACCGCTCCGCATTCTCCACCATCATGACTGTGGCATTCGGATTGTTTATTCCAACCTCTATGACCGTAGTTGAGACAAGGATGCTTATCTTACCATCCGCAAAATCCTGGAGTATCCTGTTCTTTTCCTCCGCCTTCATCTTGCCATGAAGACACACCACCGAGGCCGCGGAACCATATCCATCCCTGATGGACTTCTTCAGATCCTCCGTGTACTCGGTCACATTTGCAACATCGTCCAGAACCTCGCTGGCCTCCACCATCGGACAGACTATATATATCTGATGCCCCTGTGTGACCTCTTTCATGATAAAGCCGAGAGCCGTCTTCCTGTAACTCTCATCCACAACACAGTTCTTGATCGGGATTCTGCCCGCCGGGAGCTCATCTATAACTGAAATGTCAAGATCGCCATACATGATGATCGCAAGGGTTCTCGGGATAGGCGTGGCACTCATAACAAGCGTGTGCGGAGCTTCGCCCTTTGACGCAAGTCTCTCGCGCTGCTTTACACCGAATCTATGCTGCTCATCAGTTACAACGAGAGCCAGTCTTCCGTACTCCACCTTGTCCTGTATGAGGGCATGGGTTCCTACCACAACCTGCACATCCATATTCTTTATGCGGCTGTACATGTCCCGTTTCTCCTTTGCAGTCATGGAACCGGTCAGAAGTCCAACAGATATTCCATAAGGCTCAAACAGCGAACTGAGCTCCTTGTAATGCTGGACCGCCAGCACCTCAGTCGGAGCCATGATCACGCCCTGATAGCCACTTGCCACCACAGCGTACAGTCCGATCGCCGCAACTATAGTCTTTCCTGATCCCACATCGCCCTGCACAAGTCTGTTCATCACATGGTCAGAGCGCATGTCATCCAGCATATCCCGGACTGCATTCATCTGTGCTCCCGTAAGCCTGAATCTCAGATTCTCTATAAAGGATCTTACCTCCTCATCGCAGTTGATAACGCACACATTCTCTGCATATACATTATCACTTTTTATCCTGTGCAGATTAGATATGAAACTGTAAAATTCATCAAATGCCATCCTCTTCACAGCACTCTTGAGATTCTGCTCATCCTGCGGAAAATGTATGGAATGAATAGCCCTTTGTATATCCATGATATGAAACTCATCCAGCACATTGCCAGGCAGATAATCCTCAAGTCTGTCTATGGCATCCTCTGCGCCTCTCACAGCCTTCTGTATGGTCTTCGAGGTTATGCCGGGCGTTACCGTGTACACCGGCTGCCATACATGCGTGAGTTCGCCGTATTTGTCATCAGTGTAGTATTCCGGCTGCGTCATGGTCATCATGCCGCCCTTATATGCTACATTTCCCACAAATACAAACTCCTGTCCTATATGAAAGAAATTACGCAAAAAAGGACAATTAAACCAGGTCAGTTTAATTGTCCCAGAGAAATCCTTTGCGTACAATATTACTATGGTCAGTCCATGTACTTTTCTGACCTCCGCACGGCTGTTGACAACAGCCCTCACGGACTGTCTGCTTCCCGCCTGCAGATCTGCTATATCCACCGGATCCTCATAGGTGACATACGTCCTGGGGTAATTGAGAAGCAGATCGTTCACCGTCTCTATCCCAAGCCGGGCAAATGCCGACGCAGTCTTGTCACCTATGCCTTTTATTGTCTTTATGGAGTCATTCAATTCCATACATACACCTCTTCACAACGGATCTCACAGATACACGGAAAGTTATTCCACAGATACTATATAATAGTATATCGGCTGTCCGCCATAGTAGCACTGCACATCCACGTCCGGATATGCCTCCTCCACTCTGCCGGCAAGCTTCTGTGCATCCTCCTCAGACACATCAGCACCATTATATATGCTTATAACCTCTGAATCCTCATCGACCGCATCTGCGATCAGTTCAAATGTTACATTCTCTATATCATTTCCAACACTGACAAGCCCCTTATCGCCGATACCCATGATATCGCCCTCCTTGATGGCCTTTCCATCGATCGAGGTATCTCTTACGGAATAAGTTACCTGTCCGCTTCTGACATTTTTGACAGCCGACTTCATGGCAGATCTGTTCTCGTCCACATCGACTGTACTGTCGAATGCGATCATGGCACTTATGCCCTGAGGAGCATTCGCGGTTGGAATCACAATTATATTCTTATCTTCACACAGAGTTGCCGCCTGATTAGCCGCAAGAACAACATTCTTATTGTTCGGGAGTATAAATATATTCTCGGCATTCACATCATCGATCGCATTGAGCATATCCTCAGTGCTTGGATTCATGGTCTGTCCGCCCTCTATAACATGGTCTGCTCCAAGCTCTTCAAAAAGAGTCTTGAGACCGTCGCCCATTGAAACTGTTATAAATCCATACTTCTTGCGAGGCTCCTTTTGCTCCTGCTTTCTGTGCTGTCTCTCTTCCTCCTGCTTCTCGGCCTCATCGCGCTCTGCCTGACCGATAACTCGCTCATGATGCTCTATCCTCATGTTGTCTATCTTCATATTAGTAAGGTATCCAAGTGTAAGACCCTTTTCAAATGCCTGACCAGGATGGTTGGTATGCACGTGTATCTTAACTATATCATCGAGAGATACACATACTATCGAGTCACCTATAGACTCGAGGAAGCTCTTCAGATCATCCTCCTCAGCCTCGCCATATGGCTTCTCAAGATTGATAATAAACTCTGTACAATATCCAAACTTTATATCCGCTGTGGATATGGAATCGTTGCCTGCGCCTGTGGATGTTCTTGCCACATTCACTGTTCCTGTATTCTTGCTGAGTTCAACTGTGACTCTGCCCATGAGACAGTCAACAGCACCCTTGAGAACCACCATAAGTCCCTGTCCGCCTGAATCAACCACGCCGGCCTCCTTCAGAACCGGAAGCATCTCAGGAGTGGAGTCAAGAACGGCATCTCCATATTCAATAACCTCGTCACAGAACTGTGCAAGGGACATATCTGCATCAGCACACTCCCTCGCCTTGGATGCTACTCCCTTGGCAACTGTAAGGATAGTTCCCTCCTTCGGCTTCATGACAGCCTTATACGCTGTCTCCACCGCTTTCTGGAAGGCGTCTGCTATAACATGAACATCTATAATCCTGGCATCCTGCACCTTTTTGCTGAAGCCTCTCAAAAGCTGTGACAATATTACACCCGAGTTACCTCTGGCACCTCTGAGTGAACCTGTAGACATAGCCTTTGCTATGGCCTTCATATCGTCAGGTGCCGCCTCGACCTCCTTCACTGCAGACAGGATTGTCAGCGTCATATTGGTTCCTGTATCTCCGTCAGGCACAGGGAACACATTAAGTTCATTGATATATTCCTTGTTCTTATCAAGATTATTGGCACCGGCAATAAATGCTTTCTTCAGTGCAAGCGCATCAATCGTATTACTCACTTTACTCTATCCTCCAAACTAATCAAGTACTTTAACGTCTTCAACATAGACATTGATATGGCTGACCTTAAACGACGTAAAATCCTCTACCTTGTACTTTACCGACTGCATAAGATTGTCTGTGACAGCCTTTATACTCACGCCATAAGCAACAACAATGTGCAGCTCAATGACTATATCACCATTCTCATCAAAACGTACATTAACGCCCTTGGAAACATTATCCCTGCGGAGCTGCTTTACAATTCCGTCCTTGACGCTGACTATGCCCATTCCTACTATTCCAAAACAGTCTAGGGCGGTCAGTCCTGCAACCTGTGCAACAACACTCTCATCTATACTCACTTTACCGTTATCGCTATTAATATATTCCTTCATATACACGACTCCTTTCTGACAAAGTCACCAGTGTTCATCATATCAACCGACTTATAAACACAATTACTCATCAATTATAGCATAAATCTAATTTTATTCTATAGTATTTCTTCATTTCCAATAAAAAATAAATATTTTGCTTGCATATGGAAAAATAATCTGCTATTATATGT
>CAVCCL010000279.1:0-11238 GCA_963600665.1 Bifidobacterium catenulatum
ACCACACACTATGCATATGAGGTAGAGCAGCTTGGCGCGGATCTTGAGGGATATAGGATCGTTCAGATATCAGATCTGCACAATGCAAAGTTTGGGACGAATAATCAGGAACTGATTGACAAGGTAAGGGAATGTGCTCCGGATATGATAGTCCTTACCGGAGATCTGGTGGACTCAAATCATACTAATATAGACCGTGCGATTCAGTTAGTAAATGAGATCGTGAAAATATGTCCGGTGTACTATGTTACCGGCAACCATGAGTATTGGTTGGAGACTTCTGAGTATGATGAGCTTATGGCTGGACTTACCGGTGCAGGGGTGGTTATCCTGGACGATCAGGCAGTTGAGATATACAGGGGGGATTCGAAGTTCAGGCTGGTCGGACTTGATGATAGAAGCCTTGCAGATGGAACTCTTGATAAGTTGGTTAAAGAGAAAAGCATGAAGGACGATGAAAACGAACAGCAAGAGATCAATGACAATATTCAGGATGTGGTGCAGAAAGATTCAGAGGATAAAGTCCAGAATGAGGCGCAGAAAGATTCAGAGGAGAAACTCCAGAATATTGTGCAGGAAGACTCTGAGGCAAAGGAACTCACAGTTGTCCTTGCACATGAGCCGCAGTATCTCAGCAGGTATGCCAGCACCGGTGTTGATCTCGTGCTTTCCGGTCATGCCCACGGCGGACAGTTCAGACTTCCATTTGTCGGCGGAATAGTGGCACCAGATCAGGGATTTTTCCCAGAATACACAGCAGGGGAATACTATATGGGCAGCACAGAGATGATAGTCAGCCGGGGACTTGGCAACAGTGTGATTCCAGTGAGGTTATTTAACTACCCGGAGATCGTATGCGTAGAATTGATGGGAAAGTAGTACGAGTTGTTTTATGTAAAAAAGATAAAAATTTATCGCCTTTTAATATAAAAAGTCTCGAGAAGATACAAAAATTTGCAACCGTGTATCTTTTCGAGACTTTTTTGCCTATAAGTGATAAATTTATGCACTATACGACTGAAAATATGAAAAAAGATAAAATTCTCCAGTCAAATTCTCCGGCCAAACCTTTCAGCCAAATTCTCCAGCCAACCCCTCCGGCTAGCTGACGGCTGCGAAGGGGAAAATTACCTCAATCGTTCATCGACAATTACCTTGAAAGGAAGCTTGCTTAGGATGTCATGCTCAAGATCAATTCCCGGGTACACCTCAACGAGCTTCAGTCCATTCTCAGTGAGTTCAAATACGCACCGCTCAGTTACATATATGACTCTCTGACCATTTGCGATTGCACGTTTTCCAGAAAAACTGATGCTTCTGACATCGTTCACGAACTTAGGAATACTTCCCTCGTTCTTTATTGTCACTATGCCATTGTTGTCCTCCACAGCAAGCCCCTTTGTGTCAAATGTGAGACAGAACACAACGGTTGCTGTCTTGGCAGTGATATTTGCAAATCCGCCTACACCGGCAAAGGCTCCCGGACCCTTGTGGGCATTTACATTTCCGAATCTGTCTACTTCGATTCCACCCATGAAGCAGATGTCAAGTCCGCCGTTGTTGTATAGGTCAAACTGATTTGCCATGTCGTATATGGAGTCCGCACCGATGACAGCACCAAACACCTTACCCGATGCAGGAAATCCGCCCACGCCGCCGGCTTCGACGGTCAGAGTAATCTTGTCCAGAACGCCATTCTCTCTGGCGTATTTGGATACCGTCTCAGGGATTCCAACGCCAATGTTGACGATGTCGTCTGGCTTCAATTCCTTAGCGGCTCTCCTTCCGATGATCTCAGCGCTGGTGTTGACTATATTCTTAGTCTTGGTACGTCCTGCCAGCATCTCCGCCCAGTCCTGCCACTGTGAATAAGGAATCTCAAAGCTTCCTGTCAGCGATTCGTATGAGGCGTGTCTTGGCTCTGGCGGTATCTCCACTATGGCGTCAACCAGACATCCTGGAATGATGGTGTTGTGCGGCCTGGAAGGTCTTGCCACGAGTCTGTCTACCTGTACGATGACCTTTCCGCCATTTGCTTTTACAGCCTGACAGATGGACAGCGCATCCCCTGCGGTGAACATGTCCTCGAAAGAGATATTGCCTTTGCGGTCGGCAGCAGTTCCCTTGATGATAGCCACGTTGATAAGCGGCAGCTTGTAGTAGAGGAATTCCTCACCGTCCAGCTCAACGTATTTTACAAGTGAGTCGTCATTTGATATGTTGTTGATTCCCGGTCCCTCAAGTCTAGGATCGACAAATATATCCAGTCCAACCTTGGAGAGTGCTCCCGGAAGTCCGCCGGCCTGCGCACGTATGGCATGTGAGATACAGCCGAGTGGAAGGTTGTATGCCTCAAATCTATCCTCAAGAACAAGCTTCTTGGTACTGTACATGGCACCGAAATGTCCGCATATGATCTTGTCGACCGCACCGTCTCTTATGTATCCCTCTGCCGCTCTGTTCTCATCCCACGCGCCAAAACCCGCGCTGGATATAGCGGTGAGGTGCTTTGGTGAGCCTGTTCTCTGGTATCTTTTGTATAATGCCTCGTGAAGCTCAATCGGATTGTCTATGCCGAGAAATGAGTTGAGTGCGATCACATCTCCGTCATTTATAAGATCCATTGCCTCGTCGGCTGTCATTATCTGGTACATTTGTCTAACCTCGTATCTATAGAATTCTTTGCTGAATTTTAGTCAGTCACTTTTTATTCTTATCTTTTGAGGCTGATATGTCAAGAAGATTGTTATGGGGGATGGTGATATTGGGGTAGAAATTTTTGATTTAACCTAAAAAGATAAAAAATTTTCTCTTTTCAGCAGAAAAATGCACAAAAGATACAGAAAATTGAAAGTTTGTATCTTTTCGGAGATTTATAACAAATAAGCGAGAAATTTATGCGCAGAAGAGTTGGATTAAGTCAAAAAGATAAAAACCAAAATATCGTAGACAGGAACATTGATTAGGTGGGATATTCCTGACGAATTGTTTTGGTGTTTGTACGTTCAAGAGTTGAAGTTAAATACGGCAAAAATGCCAGATAAATATGAGCGATGGTTTTGGACTCATATTTATCTGACATTTTTAATTTACATCAGCAACTAGCTAAAGCGAGTTGCTTCTTGTTACCTAATCAGGATACTTGACCAGATCATACATCTTACCATAAGCGCCCATATCGCGCACGCCCTCAAGCTCCATGCCGAGATGCATGTATTTGTCGCACTTCGACTTGGCATCCGTCTCAAGGATGACTGGAACGTGCAACCTGTTTCCCTCGGAGAAAGCCATGTCAAGAACTTTCCTCATGTATCCCTGTCCTTGGTACTGTTCGCGGACGCAGACCATACCGACAAATATAAATTTTTTCTTCTCTTTCTTCATTCGATCCTGAAGGGAGTTGCCTCCCTTGGACAGAGCTTTTCCCATGCAAATCATTTCTTTAAGGCTCATGTTGCGAAATAGTGCTTTGAGGATAGCCATGCCAGCTTTGAAATTCATTTTCTGTCCCGGCAGGGTGTAGGCGATATATCCCTCGCCACGCTCGCTGGTCGCGTAGAGCATTTGTCCTTCAAATGCCATACGGACGTAGCCTGCGATGTAATTTGCCACCGCGTCCTTGCTGCTGTAGAACACTCCCATACCGGTTTCCTGTCCGTAGTCGTAATATCCAAATGCATGGCCGATATCTTCGGCAGCCTGTGCATCCCATTTTGTTATCTTCATTGTATTATCTCCATTCATTAATTAAATTCTAATTTCCCTTAAGCGGTTAGGTGTCCCTAACCGAAACCATATTATCATATATATAGTGAAAAGGAAACACATAGGCAAGAATCCAAGTCATTAATTATTAATACAACTGAAAAAGTACCATAGTATGAGAGCGACCCAAAGTAGATCTATGCCAAAGGAAGCTCCCCCTTCGTTTAAACAACTCATTGGATGTTTCGGGTTGAAGCCTAAAATCAGCCGGGAAGTAAAAGATACAGCTACAAAGGAAGAAAAAGGATTTAAAACTATATTGACAATAGTACGAAAACGTACTATCATGCAAAAAGAGCAAAACGTACGAAATCGTACAATGCATATTAAAATAAAAACAAAGGGGATGCGAGAACTTTGATTAGAAATAAAATAGACAGAATGTACGAAGCAGTGAGAAAGATAAATCACACATACGAAAAATGGGCGGCAGATCATGGTATGACCCTGTATGAGTTGCAGATATACTACGAATTGATAAAAGAGAAGGATAGGACCGGGGCTGCAATGATCGCGCAGAAGGAACTGTGTGCGAGACTTGATGCACCGAAGACATCTATAAGCAGTATGGCGAAGAAGCAGCTTGCAACAGGGTACATAGAGACTATGATCAATCCGAATAACAAGAGGGAGAATGTGATATCTCTGACGGAAAGTGGTCTGGAATTTGCGCGAGATCTGATCGAGCCGCTGCTCCGGTATGAAGATGAGGCGGCATCCATGATAGACGATCAGGATATGGAGACAGCGATAGATGTCCAGAACAGATTTGCGGATATATTTTTAGAGAAGGTGGTGCAGAAGGATGAATAAGGTGGCACTTGTTACAGGATCGAGCAGAGGCATGGGCAAAGCGGAGGCTTATGAATTTGCATCGAGAGGATATGACGTGATCGTACATTACGTGAACAGCAGGGATGCAGCGGAGAGCGTATGTGAAGACGTAAAGGAAAAGTATGGTGTGCGGGCAGCGGTGATAAAGGCCGATCTGTCAAATGAGGCAGAAGTCAGGACACTGGCGAATGAGGCACTGCAGGCATTTGGCAGGATAGATGTGCTTGTAAATAATGCGGGTATGGCACTATATGATGATTTTGCAAATAAAACCATTCAGGGATTTGATGATTCCATGAAGGTTAATCTGTATGCACCATTTCTGCTGACTCAGATCATAGGACCGGAGATGATGAAGAACAAATATGGAAAGATCATCAACATAGCGACGATAGATGTCATGACGACATACAATGCCGAGAGTGCGGAATATGATGCGTCGAAGGCTGCACTTATCAGTCTCACCAAGACATCATCACTGCAGTTCCAGCCGTATGTGAATGTGAATTGCGTATGCCCTGGCTGGGTGGCAACGGACATGAACAAGGATCTGCCACAGGAGCTGCTTGACTATCAGGCATCAAAGACCTGTAAAGGGCGTATGGCAAGACCTGAGGAGGTTGCAAAGCTTGTCGCATTTCTGGCGAGTGACGATGCGGAGTTTATAGACGGTGAGGTCATCAAGATAGATGGCGGTTACAAGCTGATGTAGATGATAGTATAGGAGAATGACAAATGATGGTAATTGCATGGGTGGTTCTGCCCATAATATGTGTGATAGCACTTGCGGTCTATCTCTGCTGCAAGGTCAGCAAGGGGATTGAGTGTTTCTTTCCTGCATGGACAAAGAAAAGAAAGAGACTCGTCTCCATAGTTCTGGCGGCGGTGATCATAGTTCCGGGATTCAGGATCTACGGACTGTGGTTTATCATTCTGCTGCATGTCACTGTACTGCTTCTGGTCAGTGATCTGGTGGCATTTGTCGTCAGAAGGATAAGAAAGATCAAAGAAAAACGTCAGGGTAAAACAAAAGATATCTCAAATGTATGGATGAAGATTTACCGGAGCGGGATCATAGCAATTCTGATAACCGCGATCATCATGGGATATGGAAGATACAATATTTTTCAGGTCGTCAGAACAGAATATACAGTGCAGACGGATAAGGAGCTTGGAGCGGGTGGCTATAAGCTGGTTGTACTTTCAGATCTGCATTATGGCATAACGCTTGATGGCGCGGGACTGCAGAAGGTTGTGGACAGGATAAACAATGAGAAAGCCGATGTGATAGTGCTGGACGGAGATATCGTGGATGAGAACACGACATATGAGCAGATGAAAGAGGCATTTGGCATCCTGGGACAGATCGACAGCACATATGGAATCTACTATGTATATGGCAATCATGATAAGAACAATTATGCGTCCACGCCGAATTATACGGTGGAGCAGCTTGCGGACACTATACAGAAATCAGGAATCAACATACTTGAGGATGATACAGCGGTGATAGACGACAGACTTGTTCTGATCGGAAGAGCTGATGCAAGTGATGAGGCTGCAGGCAGAAAGGATATATCACAGCTCACAGCAGGACTTTATCCAAATAAGGAATGGATAGTGCTTGATCACCAGCCTGTCGAATATGCAAATGTGGCAGATGACGGTGGTGATCTCATAATATCGGGACACACTCATGCGGGACAGATCTGGCCGGCGGGACTTATTTCCTCCATGATGCATCTGGATGATCTCAATTATGGTGAGAGGACACTTGGCAATCTGCATGGAATAGTGACAGCAGGCATAGCGGGCTGGGGTTATCCGATCAGAACTGAGAAACATTCAGAGTATGTGGTGATCAACCTGAACCAGGGGAAATAGTTGAAAGGAATGATTTTAAATGAAGAAAGTAGTAATTTTTGGAGCAGCAGGACATACAGGAAAATATATAACAGAGAAGATGAAAGCCGATAAAGATATAGAGCTGTCTGCATTTGTAAGAAATCCGGCAAAGTTCGGAGACATGGATCTGACAGACGTAAATGTAATACAGGGAGATGCCCTGAATGCTGACGATGTTAAAGCTGCCATGGAAGGACAGGAGATCATGCTGTGTTCACTTGAGGGAGATGTCCTCACAATGGCGCGCAATATCGTGGCAGCCCTTGAGACAACATCAGTTAAGAGGATCATCTGGATCACAGGCATGGGAATCCACCATGAGATCACAGGTGTCAGAGGAATGATGCTGAATATGTATGCTAAGCAGAGACCGGAGTATATTGAGGCAGCAGACACGATCGCTGCAAGCTCTGCGGTCACAACACTTCTCCGTTGTCCGGAAATCAAGGACGGCGACAACACCAAGTATTTCCTCACAAAGGAGGGAGTACAGCCGGCCCACAAGGACATCGACAGAGCCGGAATTGCCCAGTGTATGTATGATCTCATTCAGGATGGGACGACAGGTGTGAACGATAGCTTGAGAATAACAAACTAAAGTGTTTTTACAAAAACAGGAGATGAAGATAAAATGAGTAAGAAAGTGCTGATAGTAAAGGGAAGTCCGAGAAAGACAGGAAATACATCCACCATGGCAGATGCATTTGCCAGAGGGGCAGAGGAAAGTGGGAATACAGTTAAAGAGATAGTGCTGAAGGACAAAAATATAGGTGACTGTTTCGGATGTGGTGCCTGCCAGATAAATGAAGGAAAATGTGTTCAGAAGGATGACATGACGGAGATATATGAGGATCTGAAGGCTGCGGATGCCATAGTGCTTGCCTCGCCTGTATATTTCTATACATGGACATCACTTATGAAGAGGATGATAGACCGTACATTTGCGGTGGATTTTATTTTGAAGGACAAGAAGTTCTATCTGCTGAGCTCAGGAGCCGCTCCTGAGGAGCAGTATATGCAGACCATGATCGACAGCTTCCGCCAGTATATATCCTGTTTCACAGCAGGCGGAAACGAGGAGGGTGGAATCCTGTTTGCATATGGAACAAATGCTCCTGCGGATGTACAGAAAATGCCAGCGCTGGATGAGGCGTATCGGATGGGACGAGAGGTGTAAGACTAAAAAGAGAAAACCAAATTGGGACGATGCTAAGAGAACAATTGCAATTTATTATTGTGCCAGTTGGGTATGCGAAAAATTAAAGCCCACAGCAGACGAAACTGTTGTGGGCTACAGTCTAAGTGGGAAGCTATTGTTTCCCATTTTTTTTTACTTATGCGGTGCTTTACAAGGCTGGTATTTTTATTGCAGAAAGGTCACTTGATCAATGCTACTACTAAAACAATACATTTGTATTGAATTAGCATGAATTGGGCATTATAATTTATAAAGAAGCGATGAAGTTGCATATTATTAATACTAGGAGGTGCATGAAAATGGCAAGCACAATACAGGTAAGGGTAGACAATGATCTTAAGTCAAAATCAGATAAATTATTTCATGATCTTGGAACAGACACTACGACAGCTATAAGAATTTTTCTTACCCAAGCAGTTGCAAATAATGGATTTCCATTTGAGATAAAAAGGGTTGTTACAGATCCGTATGTGGCAATGACAGAGGAACAGATGATGGACAAACTGGCGAAGTCAAGACAACATGCTGAAAAAGGCGAGTGTCGCGATGCCGATGTTGTGATAGATGATATGAGGGCAAAATGATATAGAACAATCCATAGAGTGATGAACATTAAAGAGTGGGAAGCATGTGCTTCCCACCTTTTTTGCGTATTTAAAACTTTGTAAAACTAACTCAAAAGCGTTATATAAATACCCGTAAGTATCGCAGTCGTTATAACTCCGCAGATATTTGCCCCCAGGGCGTAGTCGAGAATAAATGCTGAAGGATCAGCCTTTGATGCTGCTTTCTGGGCAACCTTGGCGGTTGAAGGTACGCATGACACTCCGGCAATACCAACGGTAGGGTTGAAGTTCCCCTTCTTGAAGAGGTATACGACATAACCACCGGCAATGCCACCGATACCTGAGAGTAGCAGCGCAAGCATTCCAAGGATCAGAAGTTTCAGCACCTGTTCATTCAGGAGGGTGCTGGCATCACAGAGGACGCCAAGCATCAGACCGAGGAAGAATGTCGCAAAGTACAGGAACTCTTCACCGACCAGCTTGACATATACGGCTATGCCGGTCTCCCTGATGACGATACCGATGAAGAAACTCAGGAACAACGGCGCTGCAACAGGGAAGAGCAAGCACAGGATGGCATTTGTGATGATTGCAAATACCAGCTTCTGTTTGGATGTGATCTTGCTTTTCCTCTGTTCCCTGACGATGGCTTTTCCCCTCATGCTCTTCGGTATGAGCAGTTTTATGAGGTACGGGTAGCCGCCGTAAGTAAGGCTGAGGTAGAGATAAGCCACTATAGATATAGGGACAAACAGCTCCGGTGCCAGTTTGAGTGATGCAAATAAAACCATAGGTCCGTCAGCACCGCCGATGATAGAGACTGCGGCTGAAGAACCGGCATCGAGTCCCATTGCCCTGGCGATAGGATATGTAAGTATGGTGCCCGCTTCGGCAAAGAGAGCGATGGTCATGCTGATAAACGGTCTTTCAAGCACATAGCCGATATCGCACATCGTTCCGATACCCATGAACACAAGACAGGCTATAAGTCCGTTGCTGAAGGTGAGGGTGTATACCGGCTGCAGAAAGTCTATCTGCATATATTTCATCAGATCATCGGTGGTTGAGAGCAGAGGGTTGATGATCAGATTTCCCGTCTGGTCATTCTCAAGGAACAGGACGCCGGCATTTACCGCGGACATTCCAAGTCCCATCGGAACCATGATAAGAGGTTCCAGAGTTCCCTTTATTCCGAGATACACAAGCAAAAATCCAAGTAAAATGAGTGCGATTCGGGCGATGACTATCTGTGGTGACTGCTCGAACATAGTCGCGATACCCTGAAAGAGGTCAAGAATATTCATTATTTCTGTACCTCCTTTTCTTTTGTCATGGCACTGATACACGCCATGGTAACCTTCATGAGCACAGCGATACCATAAGATATCACTGCTCCGATACCAAATACTTTTAATGCTAATAACATAATGATCTTCCTTTCAATCTCAATATTCAGGCATATGCTGTAAATGCCTGTGTTATGTTTGTCAGACAAATTCATACATAAGATAAAAGGACAGACTTCTTCCCGTCACTCAGGTGGAGGTACACTACGACCACGTATCTTGGGGTAAGTTCCCCTTTGGTAATTAAAATTGGGATATAAGCAGACATGAATGCTGTCTGCATGAGAGAATAGACACCGGCACAGTCAAGCAGCTCTTCGAAGCCTTTGACATTTTGTCTGCTTCTGGTAAGCTGTTCACCGGTTCTTATATTGTAGGCTATATTTGCCTCTATAATACGATTGGCATCGGGGGGCTTTATGTCACCGCTTTCAAGGGATGACTCAGCAAGGATTTCTGAAATCTGAATGCTATCAGCGCGCCCAGTATGACTGGTACGGACGCTACATGGATGGTCAGAATGTGAGCATACACACAAAAAGGAGAGAATGGTTATCAGTATAAAGGCTATGAACTTTTTTCTTCCACCGTTTATCCCCTGCATGGCTGTCAGCTCCTTTTGCTAATAACAACCACAATATATCCAATTGAGAAAATGGTGTCAATGAATCGCAGGGGAATTGGTGGTATCTGAACCGTATCTTTGCCGGGGGCATTGTTAATTTTCAATGAGTTTTCGCAGTCTTGCTATTTCTTCCTGAGACTGTTTGAAAGCGTCAAGTAGTTCTGCCGCTTTTCTGTCGTTTTGTTCACGGGCCTCTATGAGCTGTTCCTGCAGCACTTTGTTCTGCTCACACAATTTTTCAATCTGCTCATTTTTGTTATCTATATCTTTCTGCATCTCATCCATCATATAATGAACTGTATTTTCATCCAATATTTTAAGTGCTTCTGAAAACATACCGACCACCTCCTGCGGCTTGTCAAGGTAGCTTGCCATATCAGCGATTATGCTTTCCATCTGTGGATAATCATAAACCAGTTCATCCAGTCGGCTGACGTCATCAGTGGAGAGCAGAGCAAGCCATCCGTTCAATTCGTTTAGTTCCTTGTTAGCCTTAGAATAGTAGCTTTTCTGGAACACGTCAAGTGGGATGAGATAAAATTCCTGAAGCATATCCATCTGTATTTCTGAATCAAAAACGGTTTTCCCAAAGTGTACATAATAGTTATTTACTGATTCCTTTTTCAGTTCGGCTGGACTGTTTTCAAATATGATTATTGTATAGACTTTCTTAAGGTCATTGTAGGTAAATGACTCGCCCTTGACTCCTTTAACCCGGGCATATTGTCGTAGCAGAAGATCTGCAGAATAACAGGACATTCTCTGCGCCGGAAATAGGTACGATATCTTCTGAATCTCAACATTTGCTATGGAACCATCTTCCAACTCGACGACGATATCCATGATGAGAAGAGATGTCCCTTGCAACTGGCTGTCTTCTTGTGATAGTATACCCTTTATTTTTACCTGACGTTTAAGAACGCTGCTGATAAATCCTGCAAGGCGGTCAGGATAAATGTCAGGATTAAACAGTTTTTTGAAGAATGGGTCATAGGTGAG
>CAVCCL010000279.1:11248-13123 GCA_963600665.1 Bifidobacterium catenulatum
AGGTGAGAGGGAGTGTTTTTGTACCGCTTAAGAAATCAATCATTCTTTCTCGAAGTTCACCGGTGAGACTTCGAAAACGGGAATACAGAAATGCATCATTTTCTAAAGCATGTATAACTTCTTCTCTGGCGGTTTGCTTGAACAGAACACTTATATTTGTATTTTCAGTCATAGGCATAATGTCTCCTTGTATTTTGTATATTTCAGCAGTGGTGGAACTCAAAAATCCGGTCGTTCTGACCATAAAGTCATGCATGGCCGATCGGATCAAAACTGAATTGTGAAGTGTTTTAATGAACTGTTTAATAGATGTGCACATCTGATATTTCGCACTTTACCATTCTGGCGAGCTCGGGTCAATAGCAAAAAAATTCGAGAGTTTATATCAAAATAATACAAAATGTATATTTTTTACCATAATGGGAAAGGCTGAATTATGAAAATTCATTTTTTTGAGTATATTTGAACTTGGTAAATTCTGAATTTAAATGTATACAGAAAGTAAATTCTTTCATACAATTTATGCGCAGAATAAGCTATATCTTAAGTATAATTAATGAAATAATCATCAGTATTTCCCAAACCAAGTTTTGTGGCCCCCTTCCTAGGGGGCATAAGAAGTGCCGGGTGCAGATAAGATTCTATTTATCTGCACCCGGCACTTTCCCTCTACAAATTAAGCATCTCCAATTCCCCGGAGACATGGTCATATTTATAAACCTTTCTTGACAGGATCTCATCAGGCTTGTTCATGCGTGTGTTCATATCTTTTATTCTTCGCAGTATATTTATCGGGCGTTCTGTGCCAACCGGGTGGACATGAAATTCATGGATTCCGGTAAATGCCACGTAGTAGTCGCCGCCGGCCATCTCAGCTATTTTTTCCTTTACACCAGGATACCAGAAACTGATAGCCCCGTTTAATGAAGGAAATGTGGTGAAAACAGGAGAGAACAGTCCCTGCTTCAGCTTTTCATTATATACAAGACTCATGTAAGCACCTCTGTTATATGGTGGATTGTCTGCTTCCGAGGCACTGTTGTATACACGTGGTACAGCACGCTGATAAGTATTTATAAGGGCGGTGTTGAATACCTCATCCTCTGTTTTTTCCCAGGCGTCCAGGAGATTTCGCTGTATCTTGGAGGTGTTGAGTCCTGCCTCTTTGGATTCCAGAACGATGATATATAGGACAAGAGCAATATCGCCAACCTGCCTGTGGACGATATTCATTAAAGCCATCCTGTTATCTGTGTAATTGATCGGACGTATGATAAGCTTGTCACAGATCGCATCATAATTATGTATGTTGTCGATCACGTCCGTGCGCACACGCATTCCGTATTCAATATTACGGGCAATACCGGCCCATACGCTTTCCCAGTCGGTGTGACAGAAATGATCATATAATTCTTCAAGACTGTTTCTGGAATGATTGCCGTTGCTCAGCTCTATGAATACAAAGTCGCCCTTCAGAGTATCGCTCTCAAGATTGTGGTATTTTATGTTTGTCTGCCTGATGCTGTTTAGTTCAAGTTCATTGTCCGATGTATACCCATCCTCCAGAATCTTGTAGGAGATCACGGAGTCAATTTCGTTCATTTTCTCTGAAATAAGTTCAGAAAATGTCTGTTTAAATTCCTGATAGTTCATAGTTTTCCCCCTTTAGTTTAATGTTTGTCCGGTAAAAATATCTATAAGTATATCATATACTAAGGACTAAAGCTAACTCCGTTTTGTATAATCATCAGGGGATGTCTGGCAGCAGTCTGAACCGGGATGATTGACTAAACAATGGTTCACACAAACTTCACAAAATATTTAGCACTCAAGGGTTGTAAGTACACATTGAAATTTGTGTTGTTTTGTCTTGTG
>CAVCCL010000280.1:0-6909 GCA_963600665.1 Bifidobacterium catenulatum
GCTTTTAGCTGTAGCGACTTCATCCTTGAAGTCTTCCTTATCCTCAACAACAGATACGAGATAAGCCACACCATCTTTGAAGATTAGAGGTCTCTCCATATCAAGAGAGTTGTTGATGTCGTCGTTAAGTGGCTTGAAAAGCAGATTCTCTTCAAGGAGCTTAACCTTCTTCTCTTTCTTGTCTGTCTTTAGAAGCTTGATTCTAAGCAAAGCCCACTTCTCCTGCAGCTGCTCGGCAGTGTATGCTTTGCTATCATCAGAGTCGCTAGTTCTAGTGCCTTTGATAAGAGCGATGACTCTGGGGAGAAGTCCAGCAACTGCTCCAAGGAATAGAGCAAACGCAACGCCTGCAAGAAGAAAGGCAGGCTTAGCCTGTACAGTACTCCATGTGAAGCTGAACACAGACGATAGCATCAGTACAACCATTGAGATGTATACCTTAGTTATTGTCTCCTTTGCGTTGATGAGTCTATTCACAAGGTCATAGACAGTGAATACAGCGATAGCGAGAATCCAGCCATCAGTTAGCCTTCCAAATGCTCCGAACCAACCAGAGCCGAGAACTACAAAGTAGAAGAAGAAAACTACGGATGTAGCCAAGAAGGCAAGCATAAACGAGAAAACATTCTTATGTTTCTTCATAAATTCCTCCAGCAAGATAACATGATCACGCACCTGACTTGAGTGGATGTTTAATGCTTTTGTTTTCCGATTCTGATAAGAGCAAACGCTCATATAGGTGACAGATAGAAACGGCGAGTGTTCTATGCGATGTCTACATCTCCGATTATAGAGCTAAAGATAAAACAATGGCAATAAAAATATCCACAACTGCTCATATATAGGAGGAATACAGAAGTGGACATGATTAGAAAAATGAATTGTTTTGAATGGTATAGATACATTAGCAGAATTATCTTTCTTTTTCAATGAAAAACACCCATGCAGTGCACAGTCCGCATGAGTGTAAGTGCAATGATTATTTCTTCTGTATCATACTCTACCATGAGAATAACTATGCATCAAGGAATAAAAGAAGATCCTCACACTAGCTGTTAACTACTAGCATGAGGATTGCCTTACATTGTCAATCTTATTCTATCTTCTTAACGAATCAGAATCAAGGTATCAGCCCCCGATATGCCTTCTTAAGAGGTCTATATCCTCAATCGAGAATGTGATGTCGCCTAGGATAGGGAAGTGCTCAGTGAATCCAGCCTTTGAGCAAAGCAGTCGGAGGCTAGTAACGTTGATGCGTCTGAGATATTTACGGAAAGCCTTCAAATCCTCATCCATAGTCTTTTTATTCCCATTTGAAAACCGTTGGATTTAGAAGTGTTCTTCTATGAATATTGTAAGGCTGTATGCAGGAATAGGGAAGGATAATGTTATCCTCCCCCAAGCCAACAGCAATGGAGAGAGGAAGCAATCAAATAAATTTGTTAAACGAATAGAGTATAGGTTATAGGCAAAAAGAAAGCCACCCTTACAGAAAAATAAAAGCATATTTGTTACACAGCTACCAAACTTCTGTAATGGGTGGTGATTAAGAATATAGCACGAGAGTAAGAATAAAGGTATCCACTATTTTATAGGAAGGCTCATACTTCACATCAAAGGAACATAAAAACTCATTAAAGGAATAAAAACTCATCAAAGGAACAAAAAAACCCCTCAAAGCCAACAGCAATTGAGGAGCAAATTAATTATGTATTATTTCTAAGAATGATTAGATACTAGCCCGAAATCGTCTCATTATCAAGCCGTTGTAATACGCTATTGATGAAGGCATATATAGCAGTCTGAACAGTCCCACATACTAGCCCCCTTTAATCTTCTATCCTCTGCCATGCGTACACCTTGAAGGCAGGTGGCTGGACTGTGGAGGATTTACCATAGATAGAGTTATATTTAGATGCCTTGAACTTCTCTCTCGTTCCACCAGACCAAGAGCCACCAGAGTTTGCATTTGTGGTATATGATTCCGTCTCAGAGAATGCACCGCTTCTGCCAAGAGAATAGTTTACTGTTGAATGAGTGAACGAGCCTTGTATATCTGGCAGTCCTGCAGGTATCGTGCCACCGCCACCGCTTGTAGCTGTCCATAAAGCATAGCCTGCGCTTATCGGATTCCAGTTGCCTCCAAAGAATGATGCAGGGCTGTTGTTCTTTGTTGATATATACACAGTACCCACTGGATACAATAAGTCTCTGATAGATGCTAGGGACTCCCATAGCTCTGATTGAGAGAGCTTCTTGATTGCTGTTTCCAAGTCCGTATGTTCCTTGTTATCCGTAATCAGATAGTCCATATGATTCTCCTTATCGCATAAGGAGAACCACTCCTTATGCCGTTGGTTTAACACGCTTCCATATATATACTGCTCTATATGGATTCATTATCGAAAATGCCTTACCGCTTCCTGCCTCTGAGGTGGAGCCAGTCCAGTTCTTAGAAGCATCAAAGTATATGATTCCTCTTGAGTCATTACCATTACAGCTTCCAAGCGAGCCAGAAGAATAGAATACCTTTCCATCTGGAAGCCCCTCATTAAAGTATCCTGCAGTAGCTCCAAAGCGCCCCGTAATATTCATGCTTCCTCTTGTATGGCTATGGCTAGGAACTTCTTTCTCTACAAGCTTATGTGTCTCCTCGCCTCCAGTCTCGCCTACAGTCTTAGAGCCTTGAGCGTAGAGGAATGTATTGGTGATAGGAGTCCATGTACCGCCAAGCGTAGATGCAGGAGAGACATTCTCAAGTGATGTATATATCGCTCCGACTGGGTATATCATGTCGAGTAATTGAGACTTACTGAATGAGCCATCCTCGCCCTTGTCCCCCTTATCACCCTTTAGCAAATCATAGCTCTGACTATCCGTAGATACTGCTCTAAGTATGTCTATCTCTATTGTAGTAGCTACTTCAAGTGCATTGGTTAGAGTTATTCCTGTATCCGTCTTTGTGTAGTCCGTACCTTCCTTGAGATAGACGCCCTTGTTGTGTATGAATAGGATATCAGCCCCGCTTCGGTACTGTGCCTCGCTAGGTATCGTTATTGATGTATCCCCTGCACTGGCTGATACCGCATAGGTCTGCTTACGGAAATAGCAAGGAACCTTAGATAATGTCTCTGCTTTCTCTGCATAGTATTTAGCGGAATAGTCTTCACTCTCTACTATGCTTTCAGATATTGCCCAGAGCTTTGCAGTATCTTTAGAGGATTCCGCATCAGATGCGTATGTGCTGGTTTGTTCCTTCAGCGTGATCACATCGTTCTTCAAGGTCACTACTTCGTTCTTCGTGGCTACTGCATCAGCTCCGAAGGCATCCACTACATACTGTATCGTTGTGTTCACTACGGTCTTGATAGAGCCATCATCGTTCTTCTTGAAAACGAACACCCTGTCTGACAGCTGGACATCATCAGTCGTTACTGATGCATCCACAGTCCTGTTTATTACCTTGTCGCCTATCTGTACATAGTTGTCTGTTGAGGTCGGCTCGTTCATTCTGTTGCTCCTTTATGTAATCTCTTTGCCGTTTACGTATAGCTTAGTGAAGTAGGCTGTGCTGCCATTGATTGTGTTGATATATGCTGTAGCAAAATGCTTAGTAGTATTGCCAATACTATATTTATCCGCACTCATTGGGATTAAGTTCATTATCTCTGCTCCAGCTTCTGAAGGGAGAGTTATGTTGATATAGAAAGAAGAGAAGAGATCTGCTGAGAAAATCAGATTGTTACTGCTATCTTCTACGCATATGTTATCCCCAGACTTATATATGTATCCACTAGACGCTGAATAATAAGTAGTAGTGAGTTTCCCTGCGCTCTCCCAATTAAATGCAAGGCTGTCATGGTTTACTACTGTAGCGTCTATTGTTCCTGTAAATACAGTTCTTGTAATAGGAATCTTTTCAAACAATGTAGTATCAAATGATATCTTGTAATACTGATCAGTAGTTCCATCAGAGAAAGATTTACCATTAACTACACACGATGTAACACTTCCTATAGGAGCAAATCCATCGATGTATTCTCCATAATTAAAGAAGGGGCTATTCTTATAGATATCAGATGAATAATTGCTATAAGCTACTGTCTCTAATCCAAAATCTGTAGATTTCTCTAAAACATAATTATAGCCTCTCGAATTGTATGCATCGCTTGATATTCTGGTAAATTGATTAGAAATGAAAGTAAACCTTATGTCACAGTTGATATATATCGTGGCCCCTTCATATAATCCTTTTAGATATTCAGTAACAGCATAATGCAATCGCCCTATACAGAAGGCATTCTTAGACGAGCTTCCAGTGATTGTATTAGAAGATGTAGTCTCGCTTTCCGCTACTGTTCTAAAAACAGAAGAAGCAAAAGAGCCTGTTACATTAGCATTAACCAGATTTGCATCAATTGCTTTAAACTGGCCATTGCTCCCCAAGTAGAATCCTTTGCCATTGCTTGTATTATTGCCGTACTTATCAAAATATCCACCATAGATAGCACTGTATACTTTTATGTAGTTGGCAAATAGCTGATTTACAAAAGCCTCTAATGCTGCCAACTTCTCAAACACTCTTTCTATCCCAAGAGCACTTGCTACAGTATTTATATCAGCGATATCATCTTGTTCAAGGATTGACATGAAATAATCTTTCTCATAGCTTTTCAGCTTTGATGGATTAACCAGCGTTACGCTCTTGATACTAGCCCCCGATACCATCCTAATGTCAGCTAATACATAAGGGTCGTATGCAGTCCCATCTACGGAAGTAGTTGTAATCTCTGTTCCGTCCTGTGCTACCCACTTCATCCTGTATGTTGTGTTGCCGTCATCGTCTGTCTCAGATACTGGCACAAGATAGCATAGCGACAGAGAGCCTACTGTGCTTGTCCAATGAGCTACCAGAAAGTATCTGTCGTAATAGTTGCCGTCTAGGTCTGATGTGATTGTGAATACAGTCCTCTGGAATGCGACTACCTCTCCACCTAGGTTTGCTCTGAAGCTTCCAAGAGAAGGGATGCCATCTCTATCGAGTCCTGCAAAGGTAATGGAAGAGCCATCTATCTTATAGCCCAGAGAGTTATACGAGCCTTCTACGCCCTGCTTTCCAGTTACGCAGTAATATACCCATCCTGCGTCAACTCCCTCGCTTGCGTACCGCCATTCACGCTTCCATAGATAAGGCTTCTCTTCAGAGTAGGCTGGTATCGTATTTGACCATCCAGTACCACTGTTCTGTGATATTGTGACAGCCTGTCCATTCACCTCAAGCAGAGTTCCATCTCCAAGTGAGATTGTGTTGTCTTCCTCATCTGGATTGATTGTGTCTGAGCTTCCCCATTTCCATTGAACGATGGGAACGATTCCCGACTCGTCTGCAGTATACTTTGCAGGCTCAGACCATGTTGAATATTCATATACTCCATTGGTCACAGAGACTACGCCCATGCTTATCCAATGAACCTGTGTCTCTGTTCTTGTAGGAATCTGCAGAGACCATCCGCTAGGCACTTGGTCACAGGTCTCTGTAGGTGTATCGGGCTTCTTCTCTGATGCACAGTATATCTGTCTTGTGTATGGAGCTGGATCGCCTTCGTCTCCCTTATCTCCCTTGTCTCCCTTATCACCCTTGTCTCCCTTATCACCTTGGTCACCTTTATCACCAGTCTCTCCCTTGGTCTTTGACCATGTATAGGAAGAAACATCAGATGGGGCTGTTGTGGCTGTCGTAACGCATACGCCCATGTATTCGCCTACAGCAGTTCCACCATTCTCTGTGAACGTAGCTCCGTTATCGTCTGAGTATCTGATGTAGGTATATGAGGATATTCCATCGTCTCCGTTCTTCACGAGCATCTGAGGCTCTGACCATTCATCTGCAGAGATGTCATCATGAACTTCAAGGCGAGTAGCAGCTGTTGCAGATGTTACCCATACTGGCTCTGTACCATCTGGCACAGTTATAGTCCAAGGCTCAACGCCAGATATCGTGTTGGTATCGAAGTAGTAGGTTGATGCACCTGTAGGCTTTGCAGGCTTTGTCTTGCTTCTCTGATAGAGTATGACAGTAAGAACTGTGTATCCATCCTGTCCGACAGTTCCGTTCTCACTGAGCACTGCGGGGCTAGTCCAATCATCTATCTCTATCTTATCCTCTGTGCTATTCGCAAAAGCAGATGCAGAGATTACCCATAGCTTCTCATCTCCGCTTGGTACTGTTCTGCTCCATGTTCCTGTAGAGCCTGTTACGCCACCTGTAGAGAATACGTATGTAAGCACCTCTCCATCATACTTAGTCTGTTCTTCACTTGAACGCTTATAGAGAGTAACTGTAGCCTGTGAATAACCAGCAGCTCCGTCTTCGCCTTGGTCTCCCTTTAGGCCTGTTTCTCTGAAGTAGTTCCAGTCTCTAGAAGAGGAGTCTGTTGCAAGGTCGGATGATTCACGTCTCCATAGATAAAGCTTCTTGTTCTCATTCTCCCTTACGTTCGTAGTCCAATAGACGTAGCTATCCTTCATCAGCTCTTCTTTTGTAGATGCATCAGAGTAGGCGTATTGTATGAGAGTTCCAAAGTAGAGATTGAAGAATGTCTGTATCCTTACATTCGCATCATCCTTGCTTAGCAATACTCCGTAGTAGTCATGCTCAAACTCAAGAACAAACTGCTTTGGAGTTGTCTTGTTCATCTGGGCAAGTGTGATTGTACAGCTTCTGCCATTTGCTAGAATGGTATCTGGATCATTCGGGTCATACCACTTGAATTCAGAGTCAGCATAAGATGTATCGTCTGTGACATCCTTGTATGCTCCATCTTCATAGAGGTAGAGCTTAGCCTGCATTGTAAGCTTATCTATGATGTAGTAGTCGCCAGTTACCTCAAGCTTGTGTCTGTCCTGCAG
>CAVCCL010000281.1:0-6799 GCA_963600665.1 Bifidobacterium catenulatum
CCACTATACGTATCATTCCGACGCGTGGCGTCGATTCAGCAGCATCACGGTTCACTTCAATGAAACGGATAGCTACTCGTTCAACATATGCGAGGCAGTTGCCGTCCCAACAAGGGATTGGATGTACGAACACAAGGACCGCCTCGTCAGCCGCATCGTGAAATACTTCGAGGAGCATGAATCGGACTTCAGGAAATTCATCCATTATACGTATAAGCTCCATCCGACGAAGATGAAGGCGATGGGATTCACACTGTTGGAGGGCAAGTAAAATGGAAATGAAGCCATTCATCAAATGGGTTGGCGGCAAATCAAGATGTGTCAATCGATTGATCGATCATGTGCCAGCCTCATTCGATACGTATTACGAAGTGTTCCTAGGGTCGGGAGCTCTATTATTAAGTCTCCAGCCTCATAAAGCCGTGATAAATGATTTGAATCCCGAGCTCATCAATACGTATAAGACGATTCAGGACAATACACAGTATAAGTATCTAATCCCCGTGCTGAGAAACTATCAATCCCTCAACAGTGCCGATACGTATAAGCAGATCCGGTCACTTGACAGAAAGCCAGACTTCCATGATACCGAGCCGTTCATACGTGCCGCGCGATTCATCTATCTGAATAAGACTGGGTTCAATGGATTGTACCGTGTAAACAAAGATGGTCACTTCAATGTCCCGTATGGAAAGGATATGGGAGCCATCATCTACACAAAGAAGAATCTGGACAATATCCATCAATATCTGTCGACAAATGATATCGAGATAACGAACGTCAACTATACGTATGCGGTCATCAATGCAAAGAAGAATGACTTCGTGTACTTCGATCCGCCGTATGATTCTGATGATGGAAAGCTGTTCACCAACTATACGCAGTTCGGATTCTGCCGCAAGGAGCAGGAGAGGCTGGCGAATCTGTTCGATTCGCTCACATCGAAAGGCGTGAAGTGTATGCTGAGCAATGCCAACACGGAGTTCATACGTACAAGATACGCAAAGTATCGAATCGAGTCGCTTCAGGTAAGACACTCAGTCGGTTCGACAGGGACGAGAAGACATTTGGTTGATGAGCTGTTGATCATGAATTACTAGTATACTGGGGGCAGTGCCCTCCAGTATACGTACAGAAAGGAGAAAGCAATCATGAGATTCTATTATGACATTCATTCGAAGGACGGCATTGCGTACATACCGAGCGGATTCACAATCAGCGTAGGCAAAGAGCACATGGACTTTGATTTGGAAGGCAATGTCGAATGCAGCGCAGATGGCGGGAAAATCACAGGCGAGCTCAGCGTACATAGGGGAGATGATTACATCGAGGCATCGGAGAAGGACATCAATGACCTGAAGGCATTGGTGAAGGAGCATCACCTATGCACAGTGTATGTATGCGCATCGGATGATGCGGATCATTCCGGCGATTCCATCACAGGATTCACCTTCACATTATACGTATATGATGAGCTGATCATGAACGAAGACCACTGCGATGTTGAGGTGTGTTGATGGAAAGCATGAAAAAAGTTTCGCAAAAAGCCGGCAAAATCGGATGGAAATCGCCATTAAAGAAGTGAAAGGAGGTGATAGAACAATGAAGCTGACAAGCATGATAATCATCCATAGGAGTGGGCAGTATTCAACAACAATCAATGAATACGCAAATCTTCCATGTGAGCTGATGAAAAGCGCACATGCGTGTGGATTCGACGAGCATGTCATGGTCGCGATGAAAGTCGCAAAGTTCGAAGACTTCATTCCGCTGCATCTATATGTATGCAGACTGGATGGGCGCAGCACAGCGCCATCGATGATATCAGTACGTATTGCAGATGTTGATGTGCTCATCAAGCTGAGAGACACCGTAAGCAAAGTCGTCGATCATATCGACAAATCCTATGATTGGTTCATTGAGTATGCCGAAGAGCACTTTGCGGCGCGGCAGTATGACTGCGCATACAAAAAGAACTGCATAAAGCTTCTCGCATTATTGAACACATTAATTGATATGATGCCGAGAGACCCGTCGATGTATGTAGAATACGCGTCCATGTATAATTGAGGAGGTGATGCGGATGAATTATTTTGTAGAACGGCGAATTGGATATGCTGGTGGCATGTCTGTACGTGATGGATTGAGATACTTCGAGACACTCAATCAGGCGGTTGAGTGCTTCGAAGAGCGAAAAGAGCATCTTAGGGATGAAATCATCGACGAATGGTGTTCGTCGGACGAGCGCTATAAAAGGTTCCTGTATGATGGGAACAAAGAGCTCACGTACGTACTGATCGAAGGCGAATCCAAGACAAGGCAGTGCAGCATGTGTTACAGAGAAGTTGTCGATACGATGCATGACGATACGTATTAACATAAGGAAAGGGGAAATATTATTATGTTACCAGAAGGCTATTATTTGACGAGAATCGAGGATATGCATTATATCACTCGAAAAAGAGATATGAAGAGATCGATGATCGATATTACGTTCGTGATGAACAATGATGATGAGGCGATTGATGGCAAGGACTTGCCGCGATTCCATATGCTGTGGGAATACAATACAGATGCTGCGAAGAAGGAAGTCCAGAAGATGCTGCACAAAGCCACGACAAAGAGTGGGCATGACTATTATGTCGCAGACAAAGATGCCAACCGAGAAAGCAGGCTCATCGAAGTGTTGTTCGAAGTCGCGGATGTCAGCAAAGTGATGGAGGCGGTGGACACCAAAGGCGATGTGTACATGTGGCTTCACCTCACGCATGAGACGAACGAGGATGGAAACGAGATTGAAATGGTCGAGCCTGTGAGTGTCGATGAGCTTCCGGACGAAGCATACTATCAAATATTCCCGGAAGAGAAGAAGTAAAATGCATAAGCCAACCTGGTGCGCCTTTCGGCGCAGCCAGGGAAGGCATGGGAAAGGGAGTGTATTATGAAGACATTGAGAATCAGGCATCGGAAGAAGACCACATACAGAAGAGTCGACCCGTATGGGGTGTTTGATGTAAAGAAGAAGGTTGATGAGATTGCGTACATCGTCGAGTTGACGGAAGAAGAGTACCTATATGTACTGGAAAAGGAGAAAAGAGATCATGGATCGTGTCGATGAAATCATAGAATCGTTCAAAAGAAACAACGCCCAGGTCAGATACGTACTGAATGAGAACGGCAGGATGACGAACATCGAGTTCGATTATTCAGGATGTAAATCGTACATCGATGTCATCGAGAGAGACAATACGTATAAGATCATATGCTATGGCGACTATAAGACGTTCGTGCTGGGAAGCAATTGGTGGCACGTGTACCTCGACGATATCGGAACGAGGGACTTCAATCTGGACTATGTCGCGTCGAAAGTGGAAGCCGGTGAGGCGTATGAGTTCGATGCGGATAAGTTCAGGGATGACGTGCATGAGTACTTCGAAGAGAATGGAATCAATAAGAATACGTACAAAGAGTTCTTCGAAGACAGGGATGTCGAGTATTATCTGAACGAAGTGTCGAGCAGGGCTGACGCCGTTGAGTTCATCAGCATGTGCGATGATGAGCTCGGATTGGGCATATGGGAAGTCGCCGGAAAGTGGGGATATAAGCTCACGAAGCACTTCATCATATGGATGGCAATCATCAAATACGCGCAGGAAAAGTTACAGGAGGACAAAGAGTAACATGACATTCGATAAAGTCAAAGCAATATTCAAGAAGACGTTATCTACGTACAAAGAGGAGCATCCAGACTTCACCATGAAAGTGGCGTTGAGGAAGTATCTCTTTCCATCCAAAGAAGGTGGCAAAAAAGATGAGAAAGGTGTTGTCATAACAGCCATATACAGAGAATTGACAAAGATCGGCGATAATGCGTATGCTGATATCCATGCAAGAATCCCGTTCGACAATGATGGTACGTATTATGGTGTGTATACGGGAGCTGAACCGACAGAACCCATCATTGATATCAGCAATGATGGCAGGCAGCTGAAGTATCATGAGTTCAGGGAAATGAATGCGCAATTCGATATGTTCAGCGAATTCGTCAATATAGTTTCCGGAGTGTTGGCACTTAATGAGGTGGTGATAATGAATTTATGACGTACAAAGAAATGAAGAAGATATTTGATGCGACGCTTGCCAAATTCAAGGCTGACTATCCGGAATTCGACTCTAAAATAATGATGTCTGATTACATAAGACTAAGCAATGATGGCAGACTGGATGTGATGTGTGGTGCCACTGTTTCCGCCGAATGCCGTGTATGGAAGAATTGCCAGAGCAGTGTCGATGCCCATGTGGACATCCCGTTCCATTACGATAAAGAGAAGCATGACGCACTGTATTCCGGAGCCAGCATCGAGGAGCCAATCATCGATACGTATAGAGAGCATTACAGTTATGATGACTTCATGAAGGCAAGCAGACAGATGGAATTGATCAGAGCGTTCATTAAGACGTATTTCGAATACGCATTGCAGAAAGATGTGTTCAATCAACAGGAGGATAAAGCAACATGTTCAGGTACACGGAAGAACAGCTAATCAAGCTGTCCAAGCTGAGCGAAAGGCTCAACGCCAATGTAGACAGAAGCTATCAGAATTACAACGCAGTGAAGTGCTGGGACGATGAGTGTGAAATCAATTACGACAGCGTCGGATATGGATGTACGTACGTAATTCCGACAGACGATGCCGATGAAGTCGTACGTATCATGGCATCGGATGATAGAGATGCGTATAGAAAAGATCCGCGTACGTACAGTGGGGAGTGATAGTATGTTATTCAAATGGGGTTTGTTCAGGGAAGATGTCCCGGATGTTGACGATGACGAAGATGAAGAAAATGAAGAAAATGAAGAAGATGAAGTCAAAGAAGAAAAAGTTGATGAGAAGAACACCATAACCTATAACAAAGATACGGGATGGACAAAAGAGATGTATGATTTGAGGAAGGCGATAGATGATGTGCTGATTGCGTATTTTGGAACCGACATCGACAAGTCGTTCACGACACTTGAAGTGGCCGATATAGGAGATGAGTATGGTGAAAAGAAATATCAGAATCTCAATGGCGTCCGTCGAATCCGCGCACGGATTCGATTCGATACGTACGAGACAGCCAAAGCCAAGAGAATGTTTGGTTCCTGTGTACGTACGCCCGATACCTGCAAAGACATGAGCGGCAATGATGTCAGTACGTATGAGTATTACGGATTCGATAAAGCCAAGGCGTTGATCGAGCGTGTGCTGACGCAGTTGGGTGCAACAAGTATCAACTATATAAACAGATTTGATACAGCGCCGTACGTAGATATGATCATTCCAGAAGAGCAGTATCAGCTGTATAAGACGAAGCTTCCGATATGTGTTGTTAGTAGAAAGTAAACCAGAAGGGAATCATTGACATGGATTACAATCAATACGTACTGGATATCAATCCAGAAATCAATTATTCAGACGATTCGATTAAATTCTGTGCAGTCATATCAATCGATATGCTGTATGACGAATCGTTCGGATTCGGAGCGAAGATAAAGTCGGATGATGGCGAATCGATACGTACAGAGCGCGGGGAGTTCATCTATAACGATGCGGGCAACACATGGATGTGGCTGATGCTGAAGGAAGACGAGAACGGACATACCAAGTATGAGTCGTCGTATCTCTGCGACAGCGAGTCGGGAACAGTCATTCCAACAGACGAGTCGCCATGGAAAGAGTTCCATGAATGCCTCATCGAGCGTGCGAAGGCGTGTATGATGGCAAAAGCCGAATCCATCGGCAGGATGCTTGAGGGCCATGGATTGCCCAAGATGGACATCGAGGATGATTCCATCCATGAGTTCCAGGGAGAGGTCGTTGTCGAGAAGCTGGATGAGTCCGGCAAGAATGAACTGAAGGAAGGGTGAGCAGTCACCCTTTCCTTTTGTTGACTTTTGGTATATAATAGAATCAAATGGGAGTGTGAAAGAGATATGATGAAACTATACAACAATGATCTGACAAAGAATCTGTATCAATATTATAATGAACAATGTCTTCCGATAGATGAATTGAGGAATCGTCATACGTACACAGACCTGATAGGAAGATTCCCGCAGACGCTGTGGGTCGCCCGCGCAATACGTATCACGAGCGAATGTCTTGATGATGGGCTCACAGCGGGGGATGATCTGTATATACCGGCAGGGTCGATGATCTATTGGTATGTGCGGGAAGACATTTTGATGACGGATTATTATTACGCAGTGATTGTTTCGCCGATACAGGATAAGAAGATCACGGTGCTGTGCATGAAGAATCTGAAGATTCTGTACAGAGCGTATGCCATGAATAATCTTGTTGAATATGATAAAGTCTTCACGACAATCGCAGATAGGAGATATAAAGTCACGTATGTGGAATCGGAGCATATGTACACAGACATAAAGAGCCATGAGCCGTATGTGGCATGTATCAAGACCAGGGAGAAGGATTACGTACTGAGCGGATTGACGCCCGTCGATGTAATACGTGCGTGCGCAGATGCCGGAATCAGTCTGTCCAAAAACAAGCTCTGCGAGTGCCTCGCAACCTATGCCATAGACTCTGAGCCGACTGAGCCGGATAAGGAGCAGGTCATGTTGAGCATGCCAAACATGTTCGCCAATGAAATCAAAGACATCTTCGCCATCGATGGCGAAATAACGGCGATGCAGACGCAGAGCGAGTCCCAAATCATCGAAGAAAAGGATGACGCAACCAAACATACGTTGTACAGAGACTATTGGTATACCGCCCCCGGAATATGTATCAGG
>CAVCCL010000282.1:0-4557 GCA_963600665.1 Bifidobacterium catenulatum
CTATATAGTCCCTCGAATCCAAATAGTTCTCCGCCTATCAATCCCATCGTATCACAGTCTACGACTGTGTTGTGAATCTTTGCAGAAAGAATCATCAATGCATGTCTTTTTTCTTCGATAGATGTATGGCGGTCTTCTGAATTCTGATAACAAAAATCACAGTGCCTATTACAATCTATCCATGGCCTAAATTGAATAAACATTTTCTTATCCCTTCTTTATCCAATTGTATAATATGCAATGAACCATGAACTCGAACACGAAGAGCACGAACTGGATGAGCTGGATGTAGAGCTACATGAGCACGAACTGGATGAACTGGATGTAGAACTACATGAGCACGAAGAACTGCTACTAGATGTAGAACTACACGACGAACTGGAACTAGATGAACAGGACGTAGAACTACAAGAACTCGAACTGGATGAACTGGATGTAGAGCATGATGATGAGCTTGACGAAGAAGACGATGAGCACGTAGCAGATGCTACAGCCTGCGTTACAGTCCCGCTCATCGCATCGCCGATTGCAACACCCATTGATTCCAAAAGCGTATCCATGTCCGATGCACATATAGTGTCATTTGTCCATGAAAATGCGCCAAGTGTGGTCACTGCGGCCCCGCTCGTGCTTGTGCCCGTCTTATGGTATGCAGGGAAAAATACGTCGACCGCATAATGACAGATTTTTGTCACGATGCTTGCGGTAGCTGTACCTTCACCATCAATGCTGTCATCGATCATCGCCTCGTCAAATCCAATCGACTCGATGATGTTGGATTTTATAGTATCTATTGTCGGTACAGCCCCTGAAACGAATTTGGGATATGTGTATGTTACTGTGATGCTATGGTCATTCTCTCCCATTACTATGGTCGAAGTTTCAGCGTCTGGCTCGGCTGTGCCCGTATAAATTGTGTTGTACAGTGACGTTGCCACTGCTGTCAGGAACGAATCCCATGTCCTTTCCGTAGATTCTATAGCTACATCTTCTGCCATTACATCCCCCCTATATCATAATATGCGATAAATAAACACGAGCACGATGAGCAACTAGAACATGATGAACTGGAGCATGATGAACTACTGCTTGACGTTGAACTACATGAGCACGAACTGGACGAACTGGATGTAGAACTGCAAGAGCTCGAACTAGATGAACTGGATGTAGAACTACTGCATGATGTCGAACAAGACGATGTGGAACTACACGATGAGCTAGACGAACTGGATGAGCTCGAGGACGAAGAACTACTGGATGATACCCCAGATGAAAACGATACAACCGGTACGACCGTTGCAACAGACTCGTTGAAATTAGTGCCGATTGCAATCGCATCTGCGATATCCTGATATGCGTCGCTGAATGATTTATCGGCAAATCCAAGCGACGACTCGGGCGCCTCCGCATAATCATTTGTATAATATATCTTATGTACTGTCGAGATGTCCTCTACCCATTTGATCTTAGATCTTAGAAATGTGAAGATTTGCTGAATTAACCTCGCCAATAACATCTGCGATATTGATAATTTTGTTGCAGAAGTATGGAGCCCCGTAATATATGCCGTATACTCACTCATTGCATCATCGATCAGCACGGTTGCAACAGCATCCGGTGACGCACGAGACACGACCGCACTCAGTGTATATGTCTTTGATGTATTACCGTGATTGACTATTTTAGTAGTACTCGCTGTTGTAGATTCGGCCCATGCTACTTCATTCCCTATGTTCTCACATGTCTCTATATAGTCCCTTACGTATGTGCTAATGGAATCCAATATGTCCGTCAAGGAGATTGCGGAATTACTGCTTATCGTCATGCTTCAGCCCATCCATGACAAATTGTACGAATTCCTCTACGACCTTGGACTTGTTGAAGAGCATCGAGTCTATGACCTCATCAGCGCCAAATACCAATGGAATCTGCTCTACCTTTTCAGTCTTACTCATCAACTTTGATATGTCCACAATGGACGACGCCATAAGGATTGCCTTATATGAACCAGGTATGTTAATCTTACAATCAGGCAGAACGGATGAATATGACTTTATGGACGCGTAGAAGTATTTGAGGAGCTCAATGCCATACAGCTCTAACTCCGATCTCAAATCATATTTTGCATCCACATACTCTTCTATGTCCTTGAAGAATATCGCTCTGTCCTTGAATGTATCATCCGCAATCTTGGAGCCGAACACCATGAATGCCATATTTGTCAGTACAGATATGTTGATGACATCCGTGAAATTCATGCAATATTTCAGGAATCTAATCTTGTCATCATACGGTGCGTCCTTGATGTCAATCAACTCATCTCTCTGGATTCCGTTGAAATATTCGCGAGCGTCCTTTTGTGCATCCTCTTCCGTGAAAGTCGTGATTACAACCATTTTTCACACCTGTTTCCTTTGAAATCACATATACTCAACATGATATATATAATGTCCTCACACCTTCCAGACAGCATATGAGTAGTTCCAACCAGCCCAAGTGGCACCTGAGTCGGCACTCGTCCTGACCGCCACATTACACGGATCTGTGATATTGGTCGCCCTCTGCATGATGTTCGTCCCGCTGGAGAATGTCTCTATACACCATGAACCATCCTGTCCAAGGATCGTGCCTGTGTAGAATTGTACTCCTGCAGTCGTGCTTATGCTTGTGGTAGTAGAGGTTCTCAACGCAGTTGCAGTAGCCGAGTTTCCTGTACATGATCCAGATGAACCGGTACAATTCCCAGTAAGCGAGCCTATGAATTTGGTGGCAGTTATAGATCCTGCAGACGGCGTGGCATATATGGCATTACACCTCTTAGTGGAATTTATCAAACTAGATGTAGTGTCGCTTGTCGCAGACTGTGATAGGATCAACGGGTGATTTGTGCTTTCGGTCGAAAGCGTCTGCAACACAGTCTTCCCCGCAGCCACTATATCTTCTGATGTCTCTGTTTCAATGTCACTAAATAATGCCAAATCGTTACCATTGTATGTAGGACGCGCACCACTTCCGCGTATGTTTATTGAATAGTTGACGTGATTCAGTACAAAGGTAGTGGCTGACGTAAAACCAAGGAGAGTATTTGTACCTGTATTTGTGATTTGTCCTTTGTTCACCTCATCCAGGATTATCTTTCCTGCGGTGCTTGAATCACCCCCGGTCACCTTAAGAGGCTTCGTGAGCGTCCCGCCTTGGATGATGTAATCCTTTCCCTCAATTTCTTGCAATCTCCCGTCAAGGTCTTCTATATTCTGTTTATTCGTATCGATTTGATCTATTTTTTCTTTTGTAGCAGTTGATTTATATACATCTGAGGCTTCAATTGCTTCTATTTTCCCTGTGTTCTTACCGATTTGATCTATTTTTTCTTTTGTAGCAGTTGATTTATATACATCTGAGGCTTCAATTGCTTCTATTTTCCCTGTGTTCTTACCGATTTGATCTATTTTTTCTTTTGTAGCAGTTGATTTATATACATCTGAGGCTTCAATTCCACTAGCTAAATTATATGCGCTATCTGCCTTGCCTTGGGCATTAGTTATCCGCTCAGAATATCCATTATATGTAATTACATCATCGCCAGTAATCCCCGAGTTAATAGCACTCCACTGTGTGGCAGTAAATGTCGAATTATTCAATGTATATTCATATACCCAAGCCGTACCATTGTACTTGTAACGCTCATACTTGTTGATGTTCCCGGTATCAGCCTCATAATCATAGTATACAAAGCAATAATCATTGTTCTTCGGGGTCGTACTCCATGTACGCGCATTAAGCTTCGTTGCAACCTGTGCAGTAGTCGCAGATGTTGTAAGCCCCAGAGCTGTCACATTGAACGTTCCAAGGAAATCCGCAGTATTCTCTGCAATCTGTGTTGCCACGTAGTTCTTATCGGCCAATTGATTCGAGGACGTTGCCGCGGACGGCACTAAGGATGCGATGACTTTGTTCTGTACGGGGTTTGTACTCGAAGAGCTCAACGCAGTGTCGACAGTCATCTTGTCCTGTTTCTTGGAAATCGCAGTATACACTGCCTTGGATGTCGGCACCTGGGCGTCTGTATTCGATGATGTAAAGACACTACTTGATGACGTTCCCTGTAAAGTAAGTGCGTATTGCGTATCGACCCTGCTACTATTCGTACCATACAAAATGGATGCACTACTTGAATGTGCGACATAGTCTGTACCTGCGGTAAGAGGCGTTTGAAGTTGAATGTTTCCAGATCCAAGTAACGATGTGGAGTTGATTGTCTTTATAGTCTCGCCAGACTTCAACGGAGCCTGATAGTCTTCGCCCTTGGCAAGGGGCGTCTGATAGTCTATGCCTGCAGTGAGAGGTGCCTGATAGTCTTTGCCTGCAGTGAGAGGCGTCTGATAGTCTTTGCCTGCTTCAAGGGGTGTTTGGAGTTGAATGTCCCCAAGCCCGAGCAATGATGTTTCATTAATGGTCTTGATATTGGTGCCTGATACCAAGGGAACTTGATAATCTGTGCCTGCAGCAAGGGGGGTTTGGAGTTGAATGTCCCCCGATCCAAGCAATGTTGTTTCA
>CAVCCL010000282.1:4567-5034 GCA_963600665.1 Bifidobacterium catenulatum
GATGGTCTTTATGCTCTTGCCAGATACCAATGTCGCTTGTTTGGTGCTTATTTGGTCGTCCACATATTTCTTTGTGGTCGCATGACCATCTGCCGTAGGCGTCCCAACAAATAATGAGCCGCCTGTGGTACGATACGCAACTGTATTGGCCGACGCGCTGGACGAAATTTCATACATGAGTTGCGCGCCCGATGAATTTATTCCATATGTGCTGGCGTGCCCTGTGGTACTAACAACATCGAGCTTCGCATCCAGATTATTTTTGACTAATTTTGCAGACGGAATCTTGGTATCCGAGACATTCGAATCGGACGCGCCCCATTCCGTGACGAGTTGTGCATCGTCCAATTTACCATCCAGACTATCCTTCACCAACTTTTCTGATGGTATGTTCGAACCCGAAGGAGTGGATTGGAATGACGACACCAGAGAGTACGTGGTATCTACACTGGAAGCATCCGTACCAT
>CAVCCL010000283.1:0-2909 GCA_963600665.1 Bifidobacterium catenulatum
ATAGGTATGAGTAGGTCAGGATTTTATAAGAGTTTAGATTTAGTTAAAGGCAATCATGGGGATGGGATAGACAAGTGTGAGGTAGTGAGTAGGGAGAGTAAGCGTCGTAGCATACAAGCGGCGGTAGGGAGGAGATTGAGTGGGTTTATAGATGAGGAGTTTATGGATAAGTTGGAGGGAATAAGTGGTAGTGGGGATGAGGTGATAGATGAGTATATGGGGAGTAATTTTGTGGAGTGGCTAGGGGTATTAGAAGGAGGTAAGTGGGGATTAAAGGAGTATATAGATGCTGTTAAGTATTGTAGTTACCGGTTATTAGGAGAGACGCAGGAGAGTAGTTATCGGAAATGTTTTCAGGAGAAGTGTGGGAAGGTAGAGGAGAGGTATAGTGGTGAGAGTGAAGCGAGTAGGAAGGAGAGGGTATGTTGGTTAGCGAGGGCATATGACAAGAACAAGTTAGTATGTATGATAATGAGGCAGAGTTTAGTACCGAGTTGGATATTGAATGCACCGTTATATCAGGAAGCGTTGAATGAGTTAGTGAAGATGGTGAGGAATAATGAGGTGAAGGGGATGAGTAAGGTGAGGGCATGTGAAGCGATAATAGAGGCGACGAAGCAACCTGAGGAGGTGAAGGTGAGTATAGGTGGTAATGTAGGGGTAAGGAGTGAAGCGATGGAAGAGTTGAGGCAAGTGACGGAGGAGTTATGCAGGGGATTGAAGGAGGAGATGAGGAGTGGGAGGAAGGATTTGAGGGAAGTGAGTGAGATAGAGTTAGTGAAGAATAGTGAGGATGAGTATGAGTAAGTATAGCATGATAGATGGGTTGAAGAGGAATTTGAGGGTAGAGGAAGGGGCAGGGTTAGAGGAATATATAAGGGGGGTAGATTATAGGAGGTATGAGGAGGGGTATGAGCCGAGTGAATTTAGTTTGAAGTTTATCAATTTTATCAAGTTAGTGAATGGAGGGAAGGGGGAGGAGAACAAGAGTCCGTTATTTCACTATGAGATATTGGATACAGTTAGTCGGTATGACAGTAGTTTGATAGTAAGTTTTCGTGGTAGTGCGAAGAGTAGTGTATGTGCGGAATACATGTTTTTGTACATAGCGGTATTTGGGGGGATAGAGGTATGTATGCCGAAGAAGAGGGAATGGAAGGACATACAGGTAGCGATGTACATAGGGGATACGATGGAGAATGGGTGTAAGAATTTGAGGAGTAATATTGAGTATAGGTATAATGCGAGTGAGTTTTTGCAGAAGTATGTACCGAAGGTGAGGTTTACGGACATAGAGATGGAGTTTGAGAATTTGGAGGGTCACAAGTTATGTGTGAGGAATTTTGGGATAAGTACTGGTGTGAGAGGGTTTAAGAAGTATGGTATGAGACCGACATTTGCAGTAATGGATGATTTGATGACAGATAAGAATGCGGAGAGTGTGACGGTAGTGAGGGACATAGAGAATGTGATATATAAGGCAGTAAGGCAAGCGATGCATCCGACGCAGAGGAAGATAGTATGGATAGGGACACCGTTTAACAAGAAAGATCCGTTATACAAGGCAGCTGGTAGTATAGGATGGACGACGAGGGTATATCCGATATGTGAGAGATTTCCGTGTAAGAAGGAGGAATTTAGGGGAGCATGGGAGGATCGGTTTAGTTATGAGACAGTGAAGAAGGAGTATACGTTATTAAGGGGCAATGGGAGGATAGATGCATTCAATCAGGAATTGATGTTAAGGATAATGAGTGAGGATGACAGGCTAGTATTGGATGGTGATTTGATGTGGTATGAAGACAGGGGAGAGGTAATAAAGAGGTTGAGTGAGTATAATGTGTATATGACTACGGATTTTGCGACGAGTGAGAAGCAAGGGAGTGATTTTAGTGTAATAGCGGTATGGGCATTAGATTATGAGGGTAATTTTCATTGGATAGATGGGATATGTAGGAGGCAAACGATGGATAAGAATGTGGATGATATATTTAGGTTAGTAGACCGGTATCATCCATTAAGCGTAGGGGTAGAGATAAGTGGACAGCAGAGAGGTTTTGTGAGTTGGTTGAAGAGGGATATGAGTAGTAGGGGAGTATATTTTGGGTTAGCGACGGATAAGAACAGTGGGGAGGATGGATTGAGACCGAATACGAGTAAGCTGGTGAGGTTTAATGTAGCGTTACCGTTGATAAAGGCAAAGAGGATATGGTTTCCGAAGGAGATGAGGGAGAGTGAGATAATTAGTGAGTATGTAGATGAGTTGACAAGTATCACACCGACAGGTATAAAGAGTTTACATGATGATTGTGTAGACACGATTAGTCAGATACCGTTAATGGATTATGTGAAGCCATATGATCCGAGGTTAATGGAGAAAGAGAAGAAGACATATTTGAAACCGAGCAGGTATTTTGGAGGTATAAATGATGATTTTCAGGAATTTAGTCAGATTGATTCATATGTTGTTTAAGAGGAAGGAAGAGATGAGTGGAGCATGGGAAGGTGATTTGGATCATAGCATATGCTACGAGGATAATTTGAAGCTTGTTGCGAGGTATGTAAATCGTGGATGGGGGATTAATATTAATAATTACACGATGTGTGATGTACCAAGTGCATATGATTTGAAGTTTGAGGTATATGAGGGTAAGGATTGGGGATATATATTACCGGTAGAGATGATAGAGACGTTATACTTTTTATTTATACCGGTTTGGCATATATTCTATCAGAAGTATATAGTGAGGATACCGAAGGAGTATTTACAGCGGAAGGATTTAGCGAGTTTGATATTTGATTTGATATATCATGATCACACAGACAACTTTGGACATCCGAATACGAGGCAGTATTTGCATAAGGATATGAAGTATGTGGTGCAGATATTGAGTCACGAGGAGGGATAT
>CAVCCL010000283.1:2919-4955 GCA_963600665.1 Bifidobacterium catenulatum
GGAAAAAGGTGGTGAGATAGATGATAAAGGCATCGGATTTAATAGATTTAGTGCAAATACAGTTAGCTAATTGGAATATAAGCAGGGATGAGAGTGCTTTATATCAGTATCTCAACATGGGAATGGTAGATTTGTATGAGAAGTTTAATCTAGGATTAAAGAGTGAGACTATTCAGATTGTACCAGAACAAGCAGTGTATCAGTTGAAGAATGATGATGTGAATTTGGTGTTGAAAGTTTATACAGAAGATGGAACAGAATTGAATAGTAGTGATGTAATAGACAGTAGAGAATGGGATTATAAGATAGTAAATTACAGAACATTATTAGTGCATAACCCGAGGGGTGTGGATGGGTTATTGTATGTGTTGTACAAAGCTTCTCCTGTTGTTGTAGTGGATAAGAATGATAGATTGGACATACCCGATACATTCAAAGAAGCTTTGATGTTATATATGATGTATTTAGGAACAGCGACAATACATAGTGAAGCGAGTAATGAGTATCGTAGTTGGGATACGAAGAGTGTATTTTTGCAATTATACACGAATAAATGTGCTGAATTGTTGCAGTTTGGTTATAGAGTACCGATAGATAGTGAAGCAATGCCAATGTATGCGAAGGGGTATAGATGATGGTGAGTGCATTGAGTTTATTGAATAGTGGTGATATAGATTTCTGTGAATTACACACATTTGATGAAGAGCATGAGCCATGTTTTCATCCCAATTTGGTAATATTATATAGTAGAGCTATAGAGAGTGGGGTTATGAATTTTCTTACACAACAGCAAGAGGCATTGTTGTTGAGGTATATATATGAGTATGATGAGAATGATGTATTATTGAAGGCATTGGATGCGTATTTAGGCTCAATAGAGAATGAGGGATTGTTATGATTAAGATTGAGAATTACCGACAGCTGCATGATGTAGACAATAAAGAGCGTGGGATACTGATTGTTGGTTCTTGTTTGAGTACAGATGAGAAGCCATTAGAGTATGCAGGTGGAAGTATTCTCATAGAGACTGATCATGATGGTGGATTTTGGGTATGGATGTTTGATGAAGCATCAATGACATGGATATTACAGACATGTTTTTTTGATAGTAGCAGTATTAAGTGTAATTGTCCTACATTAGCCGAGATTACGAGTGCAGTATTAGCGAAATTACCGATAACGAGTAGAACAAAGCTAGGAATTGTACAGATTGGGAGTGATTTCTTTACTATTCAGAATGGTTTGCTTGGATTAGACTTGGAATTATTGAAAGAGAAGCTGAATTTGAGTATATCAGATGAGGTTTTAGAGAAAATCAAGCAAGAATTACAGGAATGGGTAAAGGAGTATATAGATACCGTTATTGGGGATAAGATTGAGCAGGTTGTTCAGGAGTATTTGGACAATCATATGGATTATATATTGAATTATGTTTTGAATAACATACCGATAGCGACTAAGACACAGAAAGGTATAGTACAGATAGGTGATGGCATTGATGTAATTGATGGATTGATCAGTGTTAACACAGCAGAGACATTGAAAGCAGGGAAGAACGTGACAATAAAGGATGGAGTAATCAGTGTAGCAGATGCAAGCAGTACAGAAGCAGGAGTGATCAAGCTTGGAGAGAGCTTGAAGAAGGACGAGAAGACAGGAGCAGTAGAGGTTGTATTCCCAGTAGCGAGCAAGAGTACGATGGGTGTTATGAAAGTTGGCACAGGATTGAGTGTAGCAGAGGGAACAGTGAGTTTGGATGAAGATTATACGAACAATTTGATAGATACGTATAAGCAAGCGAATTATAATGATTGGAAGACGGATATAACGAATTATACGCTTGAGAATTTACCGATTGCAGGAGAGACTGTAGCAGGTATTGTAAAGATTGGAGACAATATCACAGTAAATGAAGCAGGAGTAATCAGTGTACCTGTAGCAACAGGAGATACGCTTGGTGTAATCAAGGGTAGTGACAGTGTTGTGATTGATGCTAATGGAGTAGCAACAGTACCGTTAGCAACAAAGAGCAGTGC
>CAVCCL010000284.1:0-4450 GCA_963600665.1 Bifidobacterium catenulatum
AAGGAAGACCTCCATCGTGCTTCTGTCAGCCTTCTCCTGCTGTACCTTTGCATTGTCGTTGTACTTGTCTAGGAGAGCATCTGGTACATATACATCAGCATCTATCATGTTCTCAACATCTGTCTCTGCAAAGTCAGAGAAAGTATAGGTATTGTCTATTCTTTCTGCTTTCTCTGCTACCTTCTCTTCTGGTGTAAACTTCTGTTGCTTATATATTTTCTCATTGCTAAGCTGCACTCCAGCTGAATCATTGACGGATTTGTTATGTGATGGTACATTTAAATCAAGCAAAGGTGAAGAATTTAATGATTCCTCTCCTCGACTGCTAGAAGCGAGGTCGTTTTTGAAACTCGCTTCACCAAGGGGCACCCAGTTATGGGGCCCATTTTTTGGTTCATAAACCATAGGATTTTCACCATTAATGGAATATCCTTGATTGCTATAGAACTTCGAATAGGCTTCTGCGATTCTTCCCGGCATCAGCTCCTTACCTGTAAGGTTCTTGTATATCTTAGCCAACTCACTCTGTAGCTTCTGCAGTATGCTCTTAATACCTGTCGGCATTGCTGATTTTACTTTGGTATTAGTTGCAGAGAACATATCCCACATTGCTATCATAACTTCGTTTACTTCATGGTCTTGAACTGAGTTTTTCCTGCTGAGACGTTCAAGAATATTCATTGCCTCATCTGCATCCTTGATGCCAGCTCTGTTGAGAATATCCTTGTGCTCGCCTAGGAATGCCTTGAGCTTATATCTGCCTTTATCTGTAGCATTGTTTTCCTTTACAGCCTTGATGACATCATTTCTTACCTTTTCGTTGTAGTTGAATGCGACATGATGCATTTCATGATCAATAGTAGATACGTCAGAATTATCACCCAAGATAATCCTTGCAGACCTTGATGCATCATTTGCAAAGCTCGTAATACCGCTTGCATTATCCATAGCCTTCATCTCTGCATCAGAGAGACTCGTATCATATTCGGAGACGAATGAGACATGGTCCATTACATCATTGCCATACATGCCTGCAATGTTGGTTACAATGTCTATCTCTTCATCTGTTACCTTGGTCTCAAGCTGTCCATTTGCAGTGAGTGCATTTCTTATCTCTGTCGCAAAATCTCTGTTTGTAATAACACCATTTGAATTATTGACAGTCTGAGTAGCCTTGACATTGTTCTGTACAGTCTGCGCTGTCTGTGGTGTTGCAAGCTGTACTGTGAATGTCGCCTTCGTATCCGTATCGGTAATAGAGAAGGCATTGCCATTCTCCTTGATATCAAAGCCAATGTCTGCCATGAACTTCTTGAAGGATTCAAGGTTCTTGTCGTTGCGTATTGTAAGGATGTTCGTAGTGCTGTCAAAGCTTCCACCGAATGCTTTTCCCAGATTGCTGAATGAGTGCTTATCCATGCTAGGTGCAACCTGTTCTACGATGTTTACATCAACTGCCTTGACGCCTTTATTGAAGAGCCAATGAAGCTTATCTACATCAAGCTCTGTTGCACCGACATACATGGATTTGTTGTTAGGATTCTCCTTGACGTTTATCTTCCCGAGCTTGCCGTTGGAGTAGTCGCCTTTTACTTTGCCAAAGCCTTGGGAGATGAAGTCCATTCCGATTACGTTAGGATTGGTATTCTCCTGCTGATACTTCCAAGCTTCCTTCAGTCCCTTCTCGGAATTCCTTATCGCATACTGTGCTCTTATTCCATTGTCTATGCTTGCAGAAAGGGTCTGCAGGTCTTTGTACGTACCCGGAATAAAGGATGATACCAATACTGGCATGAATGTTTCCTTATAGGATTCCCATCCATCTTGAAGGGTGTCATTTACCAACTCTTCTATTCTGCCAATGTCATAGTTTGTTCCCTGCTTCTCATTTGCCCATTTTTTTGCAATTGTCTTGACGATATCACCAGCCATTGCTTGGAACATCTCTTCCATAGATTCGGAGTTTGCATCCTTAAATCTGTTGATGCCGTATGCAATTATCCAATCTCTAACAGAAGCCTTTGCCTCATTCAGAGGGAACTTGCCAAGCTTTGACATCCCAACTACAGGATCCGGAGTCATATATTCAAGGATTGTGTTAACAGATCCACCTATTGCAGACCATACCTTTCTTGAAGTATCGGACATTCTGTTTCCATTTTCGTCTAATTCGTTGTACAGCTCTCTGGAGAGACCTCCCGTCTCCATGGTGAATGTGTTGGCTACGTTTGCAAGTATTCCTATGTTTCTTCCTGCTATTGCACCTTTTGCAATCCCCTGTGTTGCCTTGAGCGCACCGAAGAACTCTTGGTTCTGGCTTAATGCTGTAGCTATTGTGCCGAATGCTTTAGAGCCACTCAATGTACCACCAGCTACCCCTGCAATAGCACCGCCTATGGCAGCTCCTGCGCATGTCAGAGCAAGTGATTCAACAACTTGGTTTACAATAGGAGCAGAGGCGACAGCGGATTTAGCTAAGAGATTTCTATCCCTATAGTCGCTCTTCTTTACAATCTTCTGCTCAAGCTCTGTCATATCCTTCTGGAGCTGAAGCTTAGTATCCTCATCTTGAGTCCAGTCGAAGTGTAGCTGTTTCCATGAAAGCTCTCTGTTGTACCAGTATGTAGTCCAGTTATCAGCAAATGCCTTCATCCAGCCTTCATCTTCCATATCAGTTCCTGTGATTGCTCTGACATAGTATTTATGATTCTTTGCCACCTCTGTATAATCTTTACCTAGAGCGGTAGCAATGGCTGCATCGACTGCAAAGCGATAATCTCCTCGTATGGCTTTGCCAGAAGGGGAGGAACCATAGATATTCAGAACTTGGTCATATACATCGCTGAAAGCTTTCCTTGTGTTCTCTACGTCCGTTGTAGGTGTGAGGTCATAGTTTCTCGGAGAGTATGCCTTCATTGGCGTAGAGTCTAGGGTCTCGAGATAGTTTATGGCATCATTGCTTATCTGCTTCTTAGGCTGTTGATAGGTATACATATCGCTGGCAGTCTTGCCTTCGTTGTAGTTATTAAGAATGTATTTATCTAGTTGCTGTGCCATAATATCTCCTTCCTTAGTTCTGTGCTTTATTGCTGTTTGTGTTCTTTCCTCTTGTAGTTACAAGAGCCTTTGTCATAATCATTCTGAGCTGTGGATCATTCTTTCTCTCTTCGTTTGTCTTCTTTGTTCTTACATAGTCGGCACCTTCATAGAGAGCCATAACGTCCATATATTGAATTGGCATAGGAGTATTGGACATATCTTTAGCAAAGTCATTATGGAATGCATTCTTCTTGTAGTATTCCATGTCGTACACACCGCCTGCATCCATCTCCCAAGGGTAGAGACTTGAGTTGTTGTCGTTCGTAACTCTATTAAACTCGGCACCACTTGGGTCTATGTGATAGATTTCCACTTGATTATCTCCTGTTGAGAGATATACAAAGCCAGCATTGTCTAGACATCCTATCCCATATCCTTTAACTCTGACTTCTCTGCATCCTTCTCCTGCCCCCTTAGTGAGTGCAGTCTCTCCGCCAGTGAGCTTTGCTAGGTTCTCTGCGCTCTTATACTGAGATGCCTCATATGTTGCTTTGCCAACTGTAAGATAGGCTCTGTTCTTATATAACTGCTTCTGAGAATCGCTGATGCTCTTATCCTTCTCCATCTCATCGAGAGTCTTATACTTACCATTCGAGATGCTTCCGATTGCAGTATTGAAGAGAGAATCCTTTGAGTATGTCTTAGACTGGTCGCTGTAGAGCATTCCTTTGATTGTGCTATATGAATCAACATCTATAAGAATATCTGCCTCTCCTGTCTTGATTGCAGTGAGAATCTCGCTGGTTGTTGCCTTATCGAGTCCCGGTTTATCATCAGTCTTGCCAACAGCCATCTTGTATGTTGAGCCGATTATGTTCTCAATATCATTTGAACACTTAGAATTGAATGCATAGTCTGCAATCTGGTTGATGTAGTCTGCCTGCTTCCTTGTGTCATTGAGCGCATCTGGATTGCTTCTGAGCCAGTCATCAAATATCTGAGCCATTGAGCCATTCTCTGCGATATCCCATATGAGAGCGTTCTTATCATCCGAGCTCATCTGAGAGCCAAGGGCAAATGTAAAGTTGGAAGCCATATTCTTTGCTGTAGTGTAGTAAATATCACCGCTTCTCTTGGAACCATCTGTCCCGAATTCCTTCTCATATACATCTGCAAATGCTGGTGTTATATGACCGCTTGCGACTTCGACGTTGTATGCATCTATGACCTCCTTTACTGAATACTGATTAGGCTCTCTGATCATGTTGTATATGATTGCCTCTGAGGCATTCATCTGATTGAAGTCCATAGAGCCACTCGTGCCCGTAGAAGAGGATGATGAACTGCCTTCAGCCATATTCATCTCAAGTGCCATGTCGTTTATCTGAGAGGCAACGAGCATCTTCTCTGC
>CAVCCL010000285.1:0-4320 GCA_963600665.1 Bifidobacterium catenulatum
TGAGGCTGTTGTGCTTGCATCTGTGCATTAACTACTTGCTGGGCATCAGGCTGCTGCTGAGCCAACTGTTGTTGCTGTTCTGCACTAAGCTGTTGTGCTTGCTGAGCCTGTGCAGCCTGTTGTTCCTCCATGACTACCTGTTGCATAATAGCCTGCTGTTGCTCTGGAGGAAGCTGTGCAAAGGCATCCTGTGCTTCCTGTGCCTGCTGCTCTTCCTTCTGCCTCTCCTGCTCCTCTGCAAGGGAATGCATCTGATTTTTCAATGCTGCCTGGCTCAAGGGGTCATTGGGTCTCTCAAGGCTTTCCTTCTCAAGTCTCTTTGAAAGGTCTGCAAAGGTGACATCGGAGTTCTTGCCTACATGGAACTTCCTCTTTGTCCTTGCATCAGGCTTGATTCTCATGGAGAATACATAGTCATCAAACACTGTCTCCCCCTCCTCTACAAGGTTAGGCTGTCCATTCTCCCTGCTGATGCCAAGCTGCACACCGTCATAGGGATTGCTCTCATGTGAACCTCCTGCTGATATGTGCATCAACCCATTGCTGTAATCACTACCATTGGTCTGCATATCACCACCCAATGCAAAGGTGCTGAAGGGAGTTGCCTGCAATGAGCCGAAAATATTCCCTCCCCCTACTTTGTTCTTTGCCTCTGCTGCCTTGCTCTTGGTGGTGAGATAGTCAGACATGAAGTTATAGTTTATTGCTCCCATATTGTTATCTGTTGTATTAAGCGGACCACCAAAGGCTGCATAGTTGCCCTGCAAGGTGTCCATCTGTGTTCCTACTAAGTTCTGAATGTTATTGGTTACAGACCTGTCAGCCCATGACCTTGCCTCCTGCACCCTCTTTGCAAGTTCCTCATTCTTCCTGCTTGCCTTTCCTCCAGTAAACCATCCTCCCTTGTATACATCCTTTGTGTTGAGGACTGTAGCCTGTGGGCCTACCACATCATCAAAGCCAGCAGCATCAGAGGTAAAGTTCTTGTTATAGTCAATGCCTTCATTGAGTGCCTGCAACCTCTCCTTGTCAGTCTTGATGCCAAAGGCTGCATTAACCAGGCTGCCTACACCCTTCATGGCTCCTCCAGCAAGCATCACCCAGCCATTGCCACTCTGTGCACCAGCCTTGAAGGTCTCAATGCCAGCGTCACTGAGACCATTGCCAACAGTGGATTCCCTGCCACCAGCAACATGATAGAGAGGGTCAGCGGTGTCCCACAGTCCCCTTCTTGTGTTGCCTATCTTGATGCTGTCAAGGGCATTGAGTCCTGCTGTTACTCCTGCCTGCATACCACCAGAGTTCCATGTACTGCTACCTGATTTCCCAGAGCCATCAAGACTGACATCCTGCTTACCAAAGTCACTAATCATCTGGTTGTTACTCTTCATCTGTTTGGCAACAGCACTCTTGTTGCTCCAGTCTATAGGCATGGAGATAGAGGGCTTTGACAGTTGGGGAGCCTGGTAGTTAAGACCAGAGGTGTAGCCATAGTTGCTGAACTTGCCTGGTTGAGTCAAAGAGACATTGGTGTTAAGGGAGCTGGAGAACATACCGTCAAATATGTTCTGGTGTTCCCTGTCAATGCCTTGTGCAAACAATGGTTGGTTCCATTTGTTCACCTTATATAACTTGTCTTTTTTTCTCATCTTAATGTTCTTTTATTGCAAAGATAACACTTTATGCCAGTATTAGGAATATCCTTAGTGCCAATATATAAATAGGTAAGAAAATCATTAAGATTCCCTTACCTATCATCCTATGCAAAATATTCCAGCATCAGGTCATGTATCTCTGTCTTGCTGAGGAAGCTGCCCTCCTTGGCAGCATTCTTCTCAAGCCTGATGTATGCCCATGGATTCCTGATTCTGTCAAGGGGTCTTGCCTTGAACCTCTTGATGCCAAGTACTGCTTCTGTAATGTCATCCACTGGAGCATTGTCCCTTGGAATATCACACCTCCACATTCTGAACTTCCTTGCCAAAAGGCTCTTGTCACCGCCATGGGGAACCCTCTCTCCACTACCCCTGTTGGTAAGGGTCAGCTTGCCATGCTGGTATTCATCCCATGCCTCAAGGGTATCAAAGGGAAGGGTAGGCACAAAGCTGTCCTTGGTGGCATCATAGATACCTTCTCCCTCCACACAAGCCCTAAGCTCCATATTGGTGAATACCTTGTCTGTCTGTGGGTTCTGGTTGGCTATGAGGGTCATTGAGTAGGGTTTGTTCTCCCCAAAGAAGTTGCAGTACTCACCTGCCTGATGTCTCCACAGCTTGCCATCCCTCACCCAGATGCCCATGTCACCAAGGTTGCAGAAGTAAGGACTCCTGCCATAGTCATAGAAGGAGGTGAATGCCTTGAGCTTCTCTGAGAAAGCAAGGGTGGTGTCTGCACTGATGAACAGCACATCCTGATTCAACTTGTCATAGTAGGAGACAAAGTTGGCAAAGTCCACAGGGTTCCACACTGCATCCTGTGAAGGCATTGTCTGCTTTGCCCAAGTGTCAAACCCCAAGGCAGAGGTGATGTTCTCCAGCTGTCCGTTAAAGAGGTAGATACCCTTGTTGTTGCTGTCCATGAAGTAAATTCCTCCAGGTGTCTGCACAAGTGACCACTTGTCAGAGCATCCCACCCTGTCAGTGAAATACCTCTTGCCCTGCACCTTGCCAGAGTTGGCTATCTCAATGGGAACTCCCTCTGTAGAGGTTATCTGTGTGTTCTCATTGTAGAGCACCTGTGAGATACCGCTATCCTGAAAGGCAATAAGCTGGTTGTTGAGCCTTGTAAGCTTGTTGAGGGTTCCCTTGTCACCATCCAGTTCCAAGGTACTTGCCAGCGTGATGTTTGTCCAGAGGTCAGTATCTGCCCCACTCTCCTTGGTCTTCGTCCATGTAAGCTGGTTGGTGAACACCTTGTTGTCATAGTAGGAGCTGTCCAGTATCTTGTAGTTGAAGAAGTTGTCCAGCTGGCTGTACACAGGGTTCATGAGATTGAAGTTGGTGGGGGACATATTGAGGTTACTCACCTGCCCTCTGTTCCTGTCATACCTTCCATCCATGTTGACATGGCTCTCACAGGCAAAGGAGGCTATGTCCACCACCTGATTGACATCCTCCTTGGTGAAGGCATAGGTCTTCAGACACTCGAATATCTGGCAATAGGTATCACCCCTGTTGCTCTGCAAGGTAACTGAACTTTTATTTAGTACCACAGGATTGCTGATGGGAATCCATGTGTTTGCCTTCAAAGCATCATCACTCTGCCCTCCGTACAGCACCTTGCTGTCATAAGCCCTTGTCACCTCCACAAGTGGAAGGGCAGCATAGGAAGTATTGAAGAGGGAGGAGCCATTACTTATGTCTGCCACAAGGTGAGGGGTGGATTTGTACTTTATCCTCAATGGCTCCAGGGTCTCGCAGAGGTCTGGCAATTTGTCTCCAATCTCATCAGTCTTTGCTACATCCCATTTGCTGGAAGCATACTTGTAGATACAGGCAGTGGTAGTAGTGTCTCCAGGCTTCTGCAAGCCAAGCCTATAGTAGCACTTGGTAAGGAATGTAGGCTGGCTGCTGTCTGTCTTCTGTCTCCAGGGGTCTCCTGCAAAGTACTTGTACTCTGGGGTCTGTGAGGCAACCATGGTATCTATGTTGCCCATGTAGGTATGTCCGTTTACCTTGATGATGGAAAGCTCGTCATCCTGAAACAGCCCTACACCATTGATGCTAATGCTTGAAGAACTGCTGCCTACAAAGGTACCATACTCCCCCAAGTGGTAGTTGCTTACCTTTTTCTTTGACAACCTTGCACTCCTTGCAGTCCTCTCCACATCATTGTTAAGGGAACCATTGCGTTGCCATAATGCTACAGGCCACTTCACTGGAACGTGCATCTGGCTGTACTTCTCTGGAGTCTTTCCATCATCCCCATTGTCATCCACTATGAAGTCTTCATAAAAAAGTCCTGACACCAAGGCTGCATTGCCCTCTGTCTTGATGCTCTTGTGGTAGAATCCCTGTGCTGCACCAATGGTAGGAGTACTGGTCTGTATATCTATGTCACCAAAGGTATTGATGAATACCACCTCCCCTACACTGCTAATGCCTGCATTTGAAAAATCAGTAGACCACAGAGACTCGTCAAACTCTATCTCTGGGGAATGTATGGTAATCATGTTCTGGCTAACATAGTAGTTGTCATTGCTGTCAAGACAAGTACCTATCTCTAAAGAACTCTGTCCAGAGATGTTAGGATGGTCCAGAGTAGAGGTAGTAATCAGACTGTTTGAAGAAGGGATATATCCACCACCATCAGTAGCTGTAC
>CAVCCL010000286.1:0-4187 GCA_963600665.1 Bifidobacterium catenulatum
TCTTGTATTGTCCAAGAGATCAGATCAGGCAAAGGCTGATGAAGAGCACTATGAGGAAGCGGTGAAGCTTTACAACGAGCATTACGGTGAGAAGAGATAGAATACACACTTAATTAATGAAAGGATAACGATATGGACGTAAAAGACATTGGAAAAAAGATTGAGAACGTGGAGCTGGTTGAGGCTATGCACGCAGTTAGGGAAAATGAGAACAAGGATACACTTAAGCAGCTCTTTGAGTCAGTGGTCCATGCAGTATTTATAGTTCCTGCAAAGTTTGACCAGGAGCCAAAGCCTGATGAGAATGGAAAGGTTACATTCCAGGACGGAGTGAAGATCAACTTCTCACTTCTGACAAATGAGCAGGGAGACAAGGTACTTCCATGCTTCACAGATTATGAGTCAATGGCTTCATCACAGTTTAACGATGGCTTCCAGAGGATCATACTTCCATATAAGCAGCTTGAGGATCTTGTGTTCAATTCAAATGGAAACATAAGCGGAATAGCTATGAATCCTTTCACTGAGAACTGCTTTATATCAGGAGAGTTCATCCGTCAGTACAGAGAGAGCTCACGTACAGGACTTGTACAGAGCAAGATCAAGCCGGGTGCAACAGTCAAGCTCAGAACACCAAAGTATCAGCCGGTACAGATGCTTGATGCTGCAAGAGAGTATCTGGCAGACAAAGAGAATGTTGACAGAGCGTATATACAGATGATGGAGGAGCAGGGACAGGAGGATAAGTATCTTGTTGCTCTTGAGGTAAACGGAGACGAGAAGCCTGTATTTGCCGGACTCATACCTCTTATGAAGCCTCATTCATTTGGCATAGAGGTGGCACTGGTCAGAGCAGATAACATGCTTGGTAAGAAAGTGACAGAGGTGACAGAGCCGTTCTATGTTAGAGCCGGACTTGAAAATTAAATGAGAGGATCGTTATGTTAAAAAAATATCTGACTATATTTCTTATATCCATGGTACCAATACTTGAGCTTCGAGGCGCCATACCGTATTCGGTGGGCTTCGGACTTCCGAGTATACCGTCATTTATAGTGTGCGTCATAGGCAATATGATACCGGTTCCATTTATATACTGGTTTGCAAGACGTGTGCTTGAGTGGGGAAAAGACAAGAGATTCATAGGCAAATTCTTCACATGGTGTCTTGTGAAGGGAGAGCACGGCGGACAGAAGCTCATGGCAAAGTCCGGCACTGGAGTGTATATCGCGCTTCTGCTGTTCGTGGGAATACCACTTCCGGGAACCGGGGCGTGGACAGGAACACTGGCAGCCAGCTTCCTTGAGCTTGACTGGAAGAAGAGCGTTATAATGGTCATGCTGGGAGTGATCATGGCAGGAGTGATCATGTACCTTGGAAGTATAGGATTGTTCGGAGCGATAGGTCTTTTGAAATAATACTGATATAAGTAAGATTTACAGAGAGGTTGATAAATATGGCATTTAATCCGGGAATGATGTTTAAGATCAAAGGAGCCTGGGAGCGGTTCGTCCAGAATCATCCAAAGTTCCCTATGTTCCTCAGGGCAGCCGCTGCCACAGGAATAAAGGAAGGCTATATAATAGAAGTGAAGATCACAGATACAGAGGGCAAGACCATTTGTACCAATGTGAAGCTCACAGATTCCGACATGGATCTCATAGATGTCATAAAAGACATGAGTACAAACGGAAGATAGACAGACAGGATCAAATATACTAGAAATTATATAAAAGACTTCTTGACTTGCATAGGTCGATTGTGTTATTGTAGACTTTGCGATGAAAGAGGTCTTTTTTTTGTGCCTTAAAATAACAATGGAGGTAAGTGGAAATGCGCGTTAAAATAACATTGGCATGTCAGGATTGTAAACAGCGTAATTACAATATGACAAAGGATAAGAAAACGCATCCAGACAGAATGGAAACAAAGAAGTACTGTAAGTTCTGTAAGAAGCACACGATGCACAAGGAAACAAAGTAATCGGAGGAGTAGTCTATGTCAAAAAAAGAAGAGACTTCTTCACCTTCCTTGAAGAGAAGCTGGTTTCAGGAGCTGAAAGCAGAGTTCGGCAAGGTCACCTGGCCGACAAAGGACAAGCTCGTGAGACAGTCTGCGGCTGTAATCGTGATTTCCGTAATACTCGGATTTATCATTGCAGGTGTGGATTACCTGTTACAGATCGGTTTAACTTATATTGTTGGTTAGGTAGGTGAATGTATGTCAGAACTATTCGAAAACGAAGCTGCAACATCTGGAACACCGGAAAGCGGAATTCCGACCGATGGTGAGGCAAGATGGTATGTAGCTCATACCTACTCAGGTTATGAGAACAAGGTGAAAAATGATATCGAGAAGACTGTTGAAAACAGAAAGCTTCAAGAGCAAATCCTTGAGGTAACCGTACCGGTTCAGGAGGTAATTGAGACAACAAAGACAGGCGCGAAAAAGACAGTTCAGAGAAAGTTGTTTCCGGGTTATGTTCTGGTTCATATGTATATGAACGATGTTACATGGTATGTAGTTCGTAACACACGGGGTGTTACAGGATTTGTAGGTCCGGAATCCAAGCCGGTTCCACTCACGGAACGCGAAATGCGTGCAATGGGTATCGTGACTGAGGCACCGGTGGTACACATTGATGTGGAGATTGGTGATCAGATCAAGGTGATTACCGGAGCTTGGGAAGGCAATGTTGCTGTTGTTAAGGCAATTAGCGAGAGCAAGAGAACCGTAACCATTGACGTTGACATTTTCGGACGTGCTACATCTGTTGAGATTGGATTTGGAGATATCCAGAAGATGTAAGAGGTTTAGGAGGTAGCTATAATGGCTAAGAAAGTAGAAGGATATATTAAATTACAGATTCCTGCAGGAAAGGCAACACCTGCACCACCTGTTGGTCCTGCACTTGGACAGCACGGTGTTAACATTGTACAGTTCACAAAGGAGTTTAACGCAAGAACTGCTGATCAGGGCGATATGATCATCCCTGTTGTAATCACAGTTTATGCAGATAAGAGTTTCAGCTTTGTAACTAAGACTCCACCGGCAGCAGTACTGCTTAAGAAGGCGTGCGGCCTTAAGTCAGCATCTGCAGCACCGAACAAGACAAAGGTTGCAAAGATTTCTAAGGCTAAGGTTCAGGAGATCGCTGAGCTGAAGATGCCAGACCTGAATGCAGCAAGCCTTGAGGCTGCTATGAGCATGATCGCTGGTACAGCTCGTTCTATGGGAATCGAAGTTGAGGACTAATAAGAAATAATCGTAGGAGGGTCGCTCCCGCAAAAACTACAGGAGGTTTATTTGAATGAAAACAGGTAAGAGATATTCAGAAGCTGTAAAGCTTATTGAAAAGACAAAAACATATGACTTAGAAGAGGCTGTTGCACTCGTTAAGAAAACAGCCAGCGCAAAGTTTGATGAGACAATCGAAGCTCACTTCCGTTTGGGCGTAGATGGTCGTCATGCAGACCAGCAGGTTCGTGGTGCAGTTGTTCTTCCTCACGGAACAGGTAAGACTGTAAAGGTTCTCGTATTTGCTAAGGGTAACAAGGTAGACGAGGCTCTTGCAGCAGGCGCTGATTACGCAGGTGGAGATGAGCTTGTACCAAAGATCCAGAACGAAGGCTGGTTGGATTTTGATGTTGTTGTTGCTACACCAGATATGATGGGTGTTGTTGGACGTCTTGGTCGTGTCCTTGGACCAAAGGGCTTGATGCCAAATCCAAAGGCTGGTACAGTTACTATGGACGTAACAAAGGCAATCAACGATATTAAGGCTGGTAAGATTGAGTACAGACTTGATAAGTCAAACATTATCCATGTGCCAATTGGAAAGGCTTCTTTCACAGAGGAGCAGTTAACAGACAACTTCCAGACTTTAATAGATGCAGTTGTTAAGGCTAAGCCGGCAGCAGCAAAGGGACAGTACATTAAGAGCTTGGTAGTAGCTTCTACAATGGGTCCTGGCGTAAAGCTGAACGTTACAAAGTACTAGGATTTAGCCACAACAGAGAAAAGAGTGTGAATGGATTCCGACACGGAGTGCATACGCACTCTTTTTTCTTGCTTTTCAGACGCAATAATAGTAAAATTAAAGTACTTGAGACATCGAGAAAGTAATTTATACCAAGGGGGTACAGACAATGGAAAAGGAACAGATTGTAACGAAACTTACGGAAGTG
>CAVCCL010000287.1:0-4173 GCA_963600665.1 Bifidobacterium catenulatum
ATCTTGCGGATTGTAATTTTTGTTGATCACATAGCCGTAGGAATCAACCGTGAGCTTATCCGCATCGTCTTTCTGATAAACATAAACCTGGGTTGTACCAGCATGACCCTTCTTTACGCGGATATCGTCGATTGTCGAATCGGAGTTTCTTGTCACTTCAACTCCAATAAAACGATGATCCTCTCCGACATCGAGGTTGTCATTTGTAATCGTGTTATCACGTTCAATCTCGATAGCCTCATAAAGTGCCATGGTTGCGCCGGCCACGTATCGGTTTGCATTATCCGTAGTATCTAACTTACGCGTGATATATGCATAACCTGAAAAAACGCCACCATCGTAGATAATATCCACGGTTTCGTCGTTGCCTGCATTTTTGCGGCTCAGAAGGTATTCGTAAGTTCCCTTGTGCCAGCCATAGCCTAAATAACTGCCGGAAGAACTGTATGCAAATTCAACATTTCCTGTGCCGTATTTTTCTTCCAGCGCGGGGATTGTACCCTCTACTCTTCCACTGATCTTATAAGTAATGGTGCCATTATATTGCTCTGCGTTGGCCTTATAAGACTTAGGATATATTCCTTCGTGGTCTGCCACTTCTGTCTTAAGTTTGGACACCAAAAGTCGTACTCCCTGGTTGGAGTACTGTCTCTGATCGTCTGATACTTCATCCTGTGGTTTGTTCCAGTTTGGCGTTGTGCCATCTTGGTTGACAGGCTTAGTATCTGTTACTGCGTATGCTGTCATATTTGGAGCCACCGATCCAAAACATAAAGCAGACGCAAGCAAGCCACATAATAGTCTGCTCGCTTTTGTTTTTAGCCTCATAAAAAATCCTCCCTGCATGTTCCATTTGACATGCGAACTCGGTTCGCATTGGGGGTGATCAAGTCCTTTTTCACAAAACCCTCCTATATATATGTGGGTAAAGTTTTGCTTCTTTAAGTGCGAAATAAGATATTCTGTGAAGTTTTCTGGTTTAATTTAAAACAGGCCGTAGGTTTCCCTACGGCCTATCATTGGAGGTGGAGAAACTCAATCAGTTAAGAATCTCCTTATTATGGCTTATCACTTGTTAAGCTTCGCAACTTCCCTTGTGATAACGACGCCGTTCTCAGTCCACTGTCCCTTCTCGTTAACCTTGTAACCGTCAGGAGTTGTAGTGTTCTTATAGAGCATGCCCTTGTGACCATTCGATACAGTCTCGAAGTAATAGCACTCTGCAATGCCGTCGCCATTATCATCGATCCAGTTCCAACCTGTGTACATTCTACCCTGAGTACCGTCACTTACCGGATGCAGATAATAGGTATAACCATCTTCTGTGTACCAGCCGGTAGTCATCGTGGAATCCATATTGAAATGGAACCAGTCAAATGTACTCTGCCCCTTAGTAGGATCTGCATACGGGTTAGATACGGCAGCCCACTCGTTGGTATAAGTACGTCCATTTGTATAGAACCACTTTCCAAGAGCATTCATTGTCCACTGTCCGCCCTTTACTACGTAGTCAGGAAGACCCGTGTAAGTCTTCGTTGTAGAAGCAGCGGTTGTTACGCCAGTGCTGGAAGATCCACCGCCACCGCTGCCGCCGGAGGAAGAACCACCGCCACCACCTGAGCTTGATGAGTAGCTGTTATCGACGAACTTGATGTTAAGTCTTACAGTACACTGATCAGCCATGCGGTTATCTGTAGATGCTGCGGTAATTACGACATCACCAGATGTAATGTAGTTATTAGAGCTTGTCCAACCATGCTTAAGAGCTTCCTGAATCAGTGCATGAGCATTATTCTTGAAAGTCGTTCCCTGAGCCTGTGATACAACGCCCTTAGCGTCAGTCACTGTCGGAAGAACAAGGTTAATCTTGCCATTTCCATCAACGGAAAGGAGTCCGCCATCTGCACTGGACCAGTTAATACCGGTTTCTCCATCCTTAGAAGAATGGATTGCTGCAGCAAGCTGCTCGCTGGTAGCACCTGTCACAGTGTAAGTCGGGTAACTTCTGCTACCGGTAGCTGTGATGGTGATATCCATCGTCTTATTGTTTTCAGCCATCTCAACATCTTCATAGATGAAGTTAACCGTTACGTTATCAGAATCGCGGATAGTGAGCTTATCGTTATCAGCATTGATAGCAACCTTCTTCTGTCCGGTATACTTCTGATTTGCAATAATCTCATTCATCCAATCTGCATCGATTACAGGCTGAATATTTCCTGCCTCATCAACAGTTACGATCTTGGAATCCTCAGATGTCCAGGTTACATTGTTGCTCATACCAGGTGCTACATGCATCTTAGCATTAAGCTTTCTGATATCATTACCACTCCATACAGCGGAAGGATTGAGTGTTCTGCTAGTCTGTGTCTTTACGATTGTAAATACATCCTCGTTGCGATCAAGGATTGCCTGATCATAACGGAAGTTTACGGTAAATACGCAGGTATCAGCAGTCTTTCCGGTTGTCGGATGCTTTGCGGTTACAGTTACGGTCTTTGTGCCGGAATGGGTCTCATTGTTGTAGTCATTCTTAGCCGCATCAATGATTTCCTTAATCCAGGTATCCTCGTTCACATATACGCGACCGTCCTTATCAACAGTTACGATATCGGTATCAGAAGACTCCCAGATAGGTGTTACGTCCTGGCCGGACTCATCAGAAATCTGAGCATAGAGCTGAATGAAATCATCTCCAGTCCAGTGACTAAGCTTTGAATTTGTTCTTGAATCATCCGTGTAAACTACATCAAATGTAGCCTCATGTCTGTCAAGCACTGCCTTGTCATATCTGAAGTTTACAGTTACAAAATAGCTATCAGTTGTGGTTACACCGGAGCAATCCTTTGTTGCGGTAAGCACGCCGGATACGCTTCCCTTAACCTTGCCCTGATTGATAACTTCGCTCTCCCAGAGACCCTTGATCGGAACGATATAACCGTTCTCAACCTTAGCGTAGTTTGCAAGGTCGCCACTAAGAGTATAGGTTGCGTCATTCTCCTTTACGCCGTCTACGGAATAAGTTGTGTTATCGAGCTTTACGATACCATACTGCCATGTACGTGTTCCCGGGTTATCCTGAGAATAGTTACCCTGAGTTGCCACAACATCGAGCGTGATATCACGATCCTTAATAGCTGCCATAGACTGAAGATATTCGCTGCTAAATGTTTCCGGTACTTCTGCCGGAACGCTTGCAGTAAGATCTACGCCGTCATAGCGGAAGTTTACGGATACATCCGAGTTGGAAATCGGAGAACCGTTTGTGGTCTTTGCAGTCAGAACGAGAGTCTTGGTACCCTCATTTCCGTTTGCTCTGTTTGCAATAACTTCCTTAATCCACTGCGCATCTATTCTCGGTGCAATACTTGCAGTTGCATTGAGACCTTCGGTTGTCTGACTTACAATCTTTGCAAGAGTGTTATCAGAAAGTGCAAATACCGGAGCCTCGCTTCCGCCCGTTGATGTTGCATATGCGTAACGCGCATCATCACCGGACCAAACACCGGTCTCTGTAAGACCTGCATTTGCTACGGAGTGACCTACCGTCTTTGTATAAACAACCTTGTAATCAAGATCTGCTTCCTCTGTATTAATAGAACCTGCCTTAAATGTTACATCAATATCCTTGAAATCAACGATTGAATTATCAAGAACGGATCTGGCAATCACTCTGATGGTCACTGTAGTGCCGTTTAACTTGTTCTCCTTAATAAGAGAAGCAATCCACGGTGAGAATCCGTTTCCATCTGTAGAATCATCATAACCTCTTACAGTGATCTGACCGGTTGTCTCGTCAATATTCAGTACGTCATACGGGTTGATACCTGTATTAGCACTTGCCATTGCAAGCTCCCATGTCACCTTATCGTTATAAGGCTTCTCTGCAGTCGCTCCGCTGTAAATCTCATCACCTACGTAAACAGTTGCTGTCGGCTTCTCGCCTACGCCGTTTGTAACAACGGTGTTCGTCTCGTCTGTCTTATAGATGTTTCTAGCGGTCACTTCAGAAGTAGTGTTACCCTTGAATGTGTAGAAGATCTGATAGCCATTCAGGTTATCCTTATTATCGATCTTTACAGCAGTAGTTCTGTCGTAGTTAAAGTTGATGGTCAGATAATAACTATCTGTAACCTTAAGTCCTGAACAATCTCTTGTTGCAGTTACTACACC
>CAVCCL010000288.1:0-3551 GCA_963600665.1 Bifidobacterium catenulatum
TAGAAAGGCATGAAACCTTATAACACATCCGGTGGGCTTGTGTGCTCTTATAAGGTCCCTGCACTTACCACATGTGAGGTATATCCGCTTCGGGTCAATTATGGGCAGTTCATAATATTCATAGATTTGGGTTACATGAGAGCTATTACATACTGTATAATGAAGAAGGTATTCATCAAGAGAGACAATATGAACATACGGGAGATAGCAAAGATTGCGGGTGTCTCACCTGCGACAGTATCAAAGATAATCAACGGTAAGGATGATTCCATAAGGCTTTCTACGAGGGAAAAGGTACTGGGAATTGTAAAAGAGCATAATTATGCTCCGGGTTATCTGTCGAACAATTTGGCAAATACATACCTGATAGGACTTCTCCTGCTGAAAAGGTATTCTTCATCTATTCTTGCCGAATCCTTATCTCTTGCCCTTCAGAAGGATGGATATCATGCTGTGCTGGCATTCTCGGACGGCACTGAGGAAGACACTAAAAAACACATGGAAGCTTTTCTGAGGTTAGGTGTTGATGCCATCATAACAGAGGGGATGTCAGCTTTAGAGTCGTTGTCTGTTCCAACGCTGGATATGATTTATGGAAACAACATGTCATATATCGGTATATATGAAAGGATGCTGACATGTGCCATTCAGCAGATTTGGAAGGTTGGCCATACTGAGGTTGCGTGTGTTGTGAGACATGACTGTGTCGGAAGAATCTGTCGGGATGTATGCCAAAAGATTATGTGTTTCAACTTAAATGTTATCGAAGAGGATAACATTAATCTTTCTGATCCAGGTTTTCTGGCCAATACAGCTCTTGTTTGTCAGGACAGTGCACTTGCTGAAGATCTTAGAATGCGTCTTTCAGCGTCTGGCAGGTATGACTCCATGGGTATGTCCATTGTGGCGCTTTCCTTCGGAGATGAACCATCTTCTGAAATATCATCATTTCATGCGTCCATTTCTTTCTATGCAGCCCGGGTGGCTCGCTGTGCTATAAGGATGGCGGAGAAACTGGATGTTGATTATGATGATTTTAGTAGCATACCTGTCGAGTATACAGATAAGAATACGCTTAAGGTGCCACGGACAGAGAAGATTCCGAAGATAATCTCCGTTGGTACGATAAATATGGATATCTATGCATCAGTCGATGCTTTTCCTCGTGACGGATTGTCGGTAAAGGCTGTGCCTTTCAGAAAACTTCCCGGGGGCAAGGCTCTCAACCAGGCTGTGGCTGCCGCCAGGCTTGGCGCAGATGTCTCTCTTGTGGGCAGGGTAGGCAATGATGACTTTGGACGTGAAATATACAGAATGGTTACGGATGTTACGGGCCATAATAGCGGAATCGTAACAGATACGGAAAAAAGCACAGGTGTTGCCTATGTCCTGACGCATAGGGATTCGTCAAGTTCTGTGGTACTTTATTCCGGCGCAAACGAAAAACTTGCTGTCAAAGATGTCTTTGATATTCCTGATATATTTTGTAATGCTGATTTTTGCCTTCTGCAGACTGAAATGGATATAGAAAATTTAGAGGCGATTGCCAGAGATGCTCATATGAGTGGCTGCAAAGTTATATTGAAGCCCTGTGGTATTTCTGCTTTGCCAGATGGACTATTAGATAATGTCGATTACCTTGTCCCAAACAAAGAGGAAATGGATAACATTTTTGACAGTGGATGTGACATGAAAGCTACCATGAGTCGCTTTTTAGAAAAATTTGGTGGAACTGTTATAGTGACATGCGCACATGAAGGTGCCTTTGTATTCTCTCCAGAGGATAGTTTTAGATGTACGGCATTAAACGTAGCGGATGTTGACTCCATCGGAGCTTCCGATATATTTATAGGCTCTCTTGCCTATAGCCTTGCGACTGGGGACTCCCTTAGAAATGCTGTTGTGGATGCAACCTATGCCGCAGGTTTTTCTATCACGCTTCAGGGGGCTACAAGTGTGGTTATAGACAGGCAACTTCTTTCTGCACTCAAGCAGGACAGAACATACGGGGTGGAAATTATCCCGATGTAGCTACTCTCATAAGCTCGATAATTGACTGTCAAAATTCAAATGCGTGAGTATCGGAGTGGGCGACGAACCGGTTTTTATGCACAAAGTATGGAAGAAAAACGTTGAAAAGCCATAGAAGGTGGTGTACATTCATATTCGGTTGGGAAACTGTTTAGGAAAATGTTTATCGACCAATATATCTGACCACGGAGGGTTATGTTATGAAGAAAATCCTGTCTGTTTTTCTTGGTATCTTGCTATTGATGACTGTTGTTGGATGCAACCGCAATCAGAGCAATTCAGATACATCTGCATCTACAGGTGCATCCGGCACCACAAGTACTTCAACTACACTGAGGATTCTTACTCATTATGATGCTGCGTTTAGAGCTGCAGCTGATGAGTATGAGAAGGAAACAGGTGTAAAGGTAGAAATTGATCAGGCAAGCTGGGATACAATCAATGATACACTTGAAGTCGTTTTGAGCTCCGGCTCATCCGAATATGACATCATTATGGTTGACGGTCCTAACACGGCTGCATACGTTGAAAGAGGTTATCTTGTTCCTCTGACGAGCTATCTTACAGATGCTGAAGTTGAAACCTTCTCTTCTGCTCTTGTGGACCAGGGGACCTACAGGGGGATACTGTATTCAGCACCTCTTGGAGACAGCTCAACATGTCTTTTCTACAATGTGGATCTCCTGAAGGAAGCTGGTATTGACATTGACTGGTCGAAGTATGACGGCGATACACGTATCACATACGAGGAACTCGTCGAGATAGCTGAGGACGCTGTAAGCAGACTTGACCCTGACGGAACAAGAGGCATATATGGCATAGAGATAGGACAAGTTGGCGCAGTCTATCAGATGAACCTCTTTGCAAACTCACTTGGAGGAAAGAATATCAGTGATGATGGAACTACGGTTTCCGGCGTCATTGATACCGATGCATGGAAAAAGGCAGCAAAGTGGTATCAGGACCTTGTGAAAAAGGGTGTATTCTCCCGTGGTGTCTCGATTGGCGAAACATACAGCAACTTCTATGCGGGTAAATGCGTCTTCGAACTCATGACTGCGGATTCCTACGGATACTGCTTGAGTGGAGGTATGAGTGAAGGAAGCTTCGGCTGGACATATCAGCCTGCATTCGAGGGGTATGAAGGGTATGTCGCTACAGGTTGCGGAAACTGGGCTCTTGGTGTGAGCAGTTTCTCGAAGAATAAAGATGCGGCAGGTGCTTTTGTAAAGTTTATGACTTATGGAGAAGGTAATGATATATTCCTTCCGCTGTCCGGAATGGGCCCGAACAGTGATTCGAGATTTACAGAAGAACTCATAGCTGAAAATCCCTGTCTCGAGATTGAGAAGTATGAAGCTGCACACACCGCTGTTGTACGCGCAGTCACTCCCGCATTCAATGAATATTCAAATGCGCTTTCTACTATGTGGGAAGATATCAGAAACGGGAGTGATATCAACAAATCGATAAGCAATGCTGTGAAGGAAGTCAACAGTGCACTTGCTTCTTATCAAAAC
>CAVCCL010000288.1:3561-4138 GCA_963600665.1 Bifidobacterium catenulatum
CGCTTTTCCTGCTATGAAAAAAAATAATCTCAGAATTCTGCCGTACCTGCTTTTGCTACCGGCACTGGCTTTCATTCTCATTTTCAAAATCTATCCTCTTATCTACTGCTTCATAAGAGGTTTTCAATATAAGGGAAACTGGTCGCTGAAAACCTTTTATGCTCTCTTTACGGATAGTACATTTTGGTCTTCCCTCTGGGTGACTCTTAAACTAAATATCATTATGACACCATTGCAACTGGTGCTCTCATTCATTGTCGCGCTTCTTGTCAACAAGAAGGTGAAAGGTGTCGGGGTTTTTCGCAGTCTCTTCTACCTTCCTGTTACGGTGTCGATGCCTGTTGCAGCTGTGATATGGAGTATGATTTTCTCCTTCAACAACGGCCTTGCCAACAGCATGTTAAGCACCTTCTTTGGTGTGCAGGCCCAGGGATTCTTCAATGATGCTGGACAGGCCTTGTGGTGCATAATTGCACTCAGTACCTGGAAAGGATGTGGATACTGGATGATGTTTCATCTTGCCGGCCTCAAGAACATTAACACTTCGCTTTATGAGGCTGCCAGAATAGACGGTGCA
>CAVCCL010000289.1:0-2867 GCA_963600665.1 Bifidobacterium catenulatum
CAAAGAAAGCGGGATATTGTGATTCCTGCGGTACGGAGCTTGTGATACGCGATGATGACAAGCCGGAGACAGTGAAGAACCGTCTGAATGTATATCACGAGCAGACGAGTCCGCTGATCGAGTATTACAAAGGACAGGGGAGCCTGAGAACTGTCGACGGAACTCAGGACATCGAGGAAGTATACAAGGACATTTTGGGCATACTGGAACCATGATAACTATCAAATCAGAGCGTGAGATTCAATTAATGAGAGAAGCCGGCGTGATCCTCGGCAAGGTTCACAATGAACTTGCCGGGATCGTAAAGGCCGGTATGACTACAGCGGAGATCGATCGAATCGGCGAGGAGATCATCAGAGGCTACGGGTGTATACCATCATTTAAGGGCTTTGAAGGATATCCGGCGTCGATCTGCATTTCCATAAATGACGAGGTTGTGCACGGAATTCCTTCTAAAAAGAGATACCTGCAGGATGGTGATATCGTCACCTTCGATGCCGGCGTTATATGGAAAGGCTGGCAATCGGATGCAGCAAGAACACATATCATCGGAGAAGTACCCGATGAGATAAGAAAGCTTGTGGAGGTAACACAGCAGAGCTTTTTTGAGGGTGTGAAGCAGGCAAAGGCAGGAAATCACCTCAATGATATCTGCGGCGCTATTCAGGACTATGTCGATCAGTTCGGATACGGAATAGTAAGAGACCTGGTCGGACACGGGATAGGCAGGGAGATGCATGAGGATCCCGAGGTGCCAAACTTCAGGATGAACAACAAAGGACCTCTACTGAAGCCCGGCATGACGATCGCGATAGAACCCATGATCACGCTGGGGAGAGCCGATGTGGAGTGGCTGGATGACGATTGGACGGTGGTGACGGCAGACGGTTCGCCGGCCGCACACTATGAAAATACCATCCTGATCACCAACGGCGAACCCGAGATACTCAGCCTGGTAAAGAAATGAGCATGAATTATGAGACGGGACAGATTGTAAAAAGCCTGGCAGGCCATGACAGGGATAGCTACTATATGATAGTCAGGTCAGAGGGAAGATTTATCTGGGTTGTGGACGGATGCAAACGCAAGCTGGACAATCCCAAAAAAAAGAACACAGGACATGTACAGCTTGTGAATGTGTTTGTACCAGATTCAGACAGAGACAAAGATGAAGCTATACAGCATTTTCTTAAGTCATATGGAGGTAATTGATGTCGAAATCCGATGTAATTGAGGTCGAAGGCAGAGTCGTAGAAAAGCTTCCCAACGCCATGTTCCAGGTAGAGCTTGAGAACGGGCACAAGGTGCTTGCTCATCTGAGCGGCAAGCTGCGTGTGAACTATATACGCATCTTGGTAGGCGATAAGGTGACGATAGAGCTCTCTCCCTATGATCTTTCAAAGGGTCGCATAATATGGCGTGACAAATGATAAAGTATGCTGTATAATACTAATTCGCGCGTAGAAAGGAGAGACAACGATGAAAGTCAGATCTTCGGTTAAACCGATGTGCGAAAAATGCAAAGTAATCAAGAGAAAGGGTATCATCAGAATCATTTGTGAGAACCCGAAGCACAAGCAGAGACAGGGTTGAGACCCAAGCGCAGTAAATATTAATGGAGGAATGAAATGGCTCGTATTGCAGGTGTGGATTTACCCAGAGAGAAGCGAGTAGAGATCGGCCTTACCTATATCTATGGTATCGGTGTTCCCAGCTCCAACCGTATTCTCAAGGCAGCCGGCGTTGATCCCAACACACGTGTTAAGGATCTTACCGATGATGAGGTGAAGAATATCGCTGCAGTCATCAGCGAGTCTCAGGTCGTAGAGGGTGATCTCAGAAGAGAAACCGCTATGAACATCAAGAGACTGCAGGAAATAGGCTGCTACCGTGGTATCCGTCACAGAAAAGGACTTCCTTGCCGCGGACAAAAGACAAAGACCAATGCAAGAACATGCAAGGGTCCGAGAAAGACTGTCGCAAACAAGAAGAAGTAATGATTTGGTATGTATCTTTTAGCAACGGGAACATACTATGGTTGAGACAAAAACAAGAAAGTAGGTTAGTTTAGATGGCAAAGCAAACGTCAGCCGCAAAACAGGCGACAAAAAAGCGCGTTAAGAAAAACGTTGAACGCGGACAGGCACATATCCAGGCATCTTTCAACAATACTATTGTAACGCTGACAGATACTCAGGGTAATGCTATATCATGGGCTAGTGCCGGTGGTCTGGGATTTAGAGGTTCAAAGAAATCTACTCCTTACGCAGCTTCAATGGCTGCAGAGACTGCTGCAAAGGCAGCTATCGTACACGGACTCAAGTATGTAGACGTTATGGTTAAAGGCCCGGGATCGGGAAGAGAGGCAGCTATCAGAGCACTGGCAGCGTGCGGTATCGAAGTAACCAGCATCAAGGATGTAACACCCGTTCCTCACAACGGATGCCGTCCGCCCAAGCGTAGAAGAGTCTGATGAGGAGGTAGAAGAAAGTGGCAGTTAACAGAGTTCCGGTTCTTAAAAGATGCAGATCACTTGACCTTGATCCTGTATATATCGGCATTGATAAGAAATCCAACAGAGAGTCCAAGAGAGGCGGCCGTAAGCTTTCAGAGTACGGTATGCAGCTTCGTGAAAAACAGAAGGCAAAGTTCATCTACGGCGTTCTTGAGAAGCCCTTCCGCAATTATTATGCAAAGGCTTCCAAGATGAGAGGTCAGGTAGGTGAGAACCTTCTTATCCTTCTTGAGTGCAGACTTGACAATGTTCTTTTCCGCATGGGATTCGGAAGAACAAGGAAGGAAACACGTCAGATAGTTGATCATAAGCATGTTCTTGTTAACGGCAGATGCATCAATGTTCCGTCTTA
>CAVCCL010000289.1:2877-3737 GCA_963600665.1 Bifidobacterium catenulatum
CTTACCTTGTTAAGGCAGGAGACGTGATCGAGATCAAGGAGAAGTTCAAATCCTCTCCGAGATACAAGGAGATTCAGGAGACAACGGCAGGACGCATCGTCCCCGCCTGGATAGAGTCTGATGTAGAGGCACTGAAGGGAACAGTCAAGGCTCTGCCCACAAGGGAAGAGATTGATGTGCCTGTAGAGGAGCTGCTGATCGTCGAGTTGTATTCGAAATAATGACTTGCTTAAGCCAGACATGTTCCGGATCATGCTTGTGCAGGATGGCGCGATGCGTCGTCTTGCGGCAGATCCGGATTGTCTGCATAACCATAGGAGGTACAATTCGTGTTCAATTTTGAAAAACCCCGTATCTCATACGCGGAAACATCCGAGGACAACAAGCAGGGCAGATTTGTCTGTGAACCGCTTGAGAGAGGATATGGCACAACGCTGGGCAACTCGCTCAGAAGGATCATGCTTTCCTCGCTTCCGGGCTGTGCAGTAAGCAAGATTAAGATTGACGGCGTACTTCATGAGTTTTCAGCTATCCCGGGCATAAAAGAGGATGTGACAGAGATCGTCATGAATGTCAAGAGCCTGGTGATCAAAAACAACTCCGGCTCCGAGGAGCCCAAGACTGCATATATTGACTTTGAGGGAGAGGGTGTCATTACTGCGGCGGACATTCAGTGCAGCACAGACATCGATATTCTGAACAAGGATCAGGTTATCGCAACTGTATCGGGCGGTCGTACAAAGTTTTATATGGATCTTACCATGACCTGCGGACGCGGTTATGTGGGATCGGAAAAGAACAAATCAGAGGATGATGCTATAGGCGTCATCGCGGTTGACTCTATGTATACACCTGTAGAG
>CAVCCL010000290.1:0-3697 GCA_963600665.1 Bifidobacterium catenulatum
CGGTCTGTTCAAGGGTGTAGCCTTTCTTCACCTTGCTGCCAACAAGTTTTGTCAAGAGGCTCTGCTCGCCGATCTGGATTCCACGCTCCTCACCAATCTGGATGCCACGTTTTTCACCACGCTCCTCGCCGTCCTGAACACCTTCCTCATAAGTCTGCCTCATATGCTTTTCCTGATCATATACAAATATACTCGTACGTAACACCTCCGCCCTGTTCTTCTCAAAAAAATCTGCAAGTATATCCTCTTTTATACATTCATCTACCGAATATGTCATAGCCTCTTCAAATGGATATTCCTCGCTGTATCTCTTTACCTTCTCCACAAACTCCATGTACTGATGTAATGTAGGACTTTTTCTTAACAGTTCATCGTTACATCCCGGATTGATATTTACCACATCTATCTTAAGCTCCAGTGCCGGATCATCTGTCTGCCTCTCATAAGCCTCCGACAAACGCATCTCATATCTGTCCGGAACTTCCTCGTTTCCATTATAAAACACTACAAACTTTGGTTCTGGAAGTCTTATGAGCTGTCTGCCATATATATTCGCATTATATGTAAGTGCCGCCATTAAACATGTAACATACTCAAGATTTCTAAGCGGCATATTCGGATTCACCGTAGACTGATGCTCATATACCATGAGCTGATATGCAATTATAAACGATGCATCATTCCTAACGCCCATATATACTGCGTTCTCAAGTGTTGTAATAATTATCTCTTCTGGATCATCATAATCTGATCCATTCATCGCATTGTATACCTCAAGCGCCACCTTTTTGTCATTTAATAACATACGGAACACCGTATCCTTATACTTTTCCGTTGCAGTACCCAGTACTTTTGAAAGTCCCTTGACCGCCTTCTTCAGTACATCTCCATTTTCCTCACTAAATACCGAATAGTCAGGATAATAATCATTTCTACTCTTCTTTGCCATGCATTGTCCTCCTTAATGTTTATTACAGAGAAATCAATGCTGACATCTGGTAAATAGTAATCCAACTTCACAGCCCTGGCATCACAGACTTGGTCACTGATACTACAATTCCTACATGATCTCCATCCGCATGAATCTCCCTGCTCTTTTGAAAAAATGTGATATAAAAGCATGAGAAATTCTCGAATTATAGATATGTTGGAATGGTCCTTTTACGCTTGGACTCATAGAAACCTTCGACTTGAAACCTATGCTTTGAACGGATTGTAACACCCCACCAAGGCTTTGTCCATACTTTTGGCAAAACTCTCCAAAATGGAGAATTTCAGGGATTTTAACGCAAAAACGGCGCCACCGCTTATCGCAGTGACGCCGCCCTGTATGAACATATTTGTTCTATTTTGTAGTAACTGTCTTTGACTTGCTCCATGCTGAGTAATATGTAGTATTACCAACCTTCTTGTAGGTACGTATTCTTACATAATACTTCTTCTTTGCTGCAAGATTAGATATCTTCTTTGTTACACTGCCATTACTCTTAATTGTCGCAGTCTTCGCTGACTTGAACTTGGCATTTGTGCTGTACTGGATCTGATATCCTGTAGTCTGCGTCTTCTGAGCTGTCCATCTGACAGTAAATGACTTCTTGCCGGCAGCAAGTTTTGTCACGCCTGTTCCCTTTGGAACGATCTTGAAGGATACAGTCTTGCTTCCGCTGTAGTAGCCCTTCATCGTCACAGTAACCTTGTATGTACCGATAGCCTTTCTGCCTGATGTCATCTTGACTGTATAACCAGTTGAAGGAACAGTCTTTCCTGAAACCTTAACTGTAACTCTCGGTGCCACAACCTTGCCCGTGTATGCAAATGTCTGAGCTGATAACTTAACCTCAGGTGTAACCTTCTGTATAATGTTGAAGTTCGCCTTACATGTTCCTGTATAGCTTCCAATACCAGTAATAGTTACTGTAGCCTTACCTTTGTTTTTGTTGTTTGCATAACTTACCTTGTAATCAGTGTTCTGAACAAGCGTCTTCTTACCAAGAGTAACCTTGATGGTCTTATTCTGTGTTATGGACTTACCTGTGTAATACTTATTAGTAAGACCTGATACCTTTGCCTTGCTGATATCTGTCTTGACCACCTCGGTCATTCCATTTATCGCATTCTTAAGTGCAAGACCTGCTGCACTTACCTCTGATGTGATAGCTACCTCGTCTGCATAGACCTTATCTGCCTTTGCAAGGGCCTCATCAAGTGCCTTTACAGTAGCGTCTGTGTATGTCTTGCCATCCTTCTTGATCGCATTTGCTGAATCAATGAACTTCTTGAGTGAAGTCTTATCCACCTTCTGAACTGAAGCGCTTCTAAGTGCAAGGTAAAGTCTTGCATTCACAGTCTCGCCCTTGTTGTCCGTGAGCTGTACATCTGTGAGCTCAACATTCTCAAGGAGAACGACAACCGCTCTTGAATCCTTTACTGCCGCGCTCTGTGCCTCGCCTGTGCTAATGCCAGCAACTGTCTTGCCGCTTACACTTTTGAAGTCGATATACGCTGTGATCTTGCCGCCTTCTGCTATCAGTCTTACCTTATCAATGTAGTTATTCCATGTTGAAACTGCATCGCTGTCAGCCTCGCGGATCTCACCTGATACCGTGTAGAGACCATCATCAAGATTTACGATCTCCTGTGTGTTGTCGTCTGCGGACTTGAGTGAAGTCCAGTCGAGCTTGAGGAATACCGGCTGTGTACCTGTTCCCTCTGACAATGACTCCATGATCGGTACAAATACCTGAAGTGGTGCAAATCCATCCTTGATTGCCTCTGGTATCAATTCAAATGTTACCTCGTCCGGATAATTTGTTCCAAATGAATCACTCACAAGACTTCCATCGCTGTTCTTCTGGTATGAATCAACAGCCACATCCTGCAATGTACCCTGTGGGTTGCCAAAATTATCAAGTGTATATCCTGTCTGGAAATACTTAAGTGTGCTTAAATAGCCTTTCTGTCCACTAATTGTCAATCCCTTAAAGCTCAATGTAACATAATACTTTCCATTTTTTACAGAGAGTTTCACTTTATGGTTTATTGCCTCATCAGACATAGATGCAGTCTTTTTATCAATCTTAACCATATCACCATTAAGTGTATAATCACCATCATTAAGTGTATTCTCCGATACCGGCTTTAAGCTACTCCAATCAAGCATAAGTCTTGCATACTGTAAGCCTCCACCCGTCTGAATCGCTTCCATTACTGGAACGTATACCTGAACCCATGTAGTCTCAGCATTTAATGTTACAGGCATACTTACATAATGAGGATATAATTTACCCTTAACATTTTCATCTGTTCCTGTAGATGGATCATTGTAACTATCATATATTCCATCATAATATGAGTCTACTGTAGCAGCCTTTGCTTCAATGTTATCAGGAGGTTCAACTCCAGTATCTCCACCTGTCCATCCTGTAAAATAGTTTAATTTGGCAAGATATCCAGTAAAATCTTTACTTCCAAGCTTTGTTGTAAGCGGTACAAATTCCATTTTAAGGGTAGCTGAATCCCCATCAACAACCAACGTCATAGGCTTTACAATAGCTGGATTACCCATGGAATTCCTATCGGATGTTGCCATTCTCAAAATTCCATCTATTGAATAAGTTCCACTGGCAATAGTTGTTTCCTGTTTCTTAGGATTTGTAAGTTCAAGTGCAACTTCATTTATCCAGCTCGTATCTCCATC
>CAVCCL010000291.1:0-3684 GCA_963600665.1 Bifidobacterium catenulatum
GGTTTCTGGCATACCACGATGGGTGTTTTACCTTTATTATATGGTTGTACTTTGGATTGATGCAAGGTTCCAGGCTCTGTGCCTCAGCTCCCATCAACACATAGACAATACCAGTGTCATAGTTGGAAAGGCTGGTGAGAAGGTTCCTCATGAAGGGTCTCCACATGAGGGTATGGGAGCCTGTTCTCCCCATAGTGCAGGAGAGTGCTGCATTAAGCATCAGCACCCCCTGCTTCTCCCAATTCTCCAAACTCGGGTCAAAGATAACACTTCCATGCGGAAGAGTATAGTCTATAACGGACTCCATAAGGACATCTAAGGAAGGCGAGTAGTTCTTCTGAGGTGTTCCCTTTGGGTTTGCAAAGGCAATCCCAGTAGCCCTTGGCTTGCCATACAGCAGGTCAGGGTAGGGGTCCTGTCCTATCACAACTGCCTTGAGGTCATGGAGTTTACATAGGGTAAATGCCTTGAAGATGTCCTTTATCTGTGGGCATATTACCTGCCTTGATGCCCTTAGCTTCCTGATAATGATGTCTGCCTCCTTAGTGTCAATGACCTTACACCAGTCTCCAAAGTACTCCTGTATTGTCATTGCACTATCTCCTCCAGATTGTCAAGGGCTATATCCAACAGCTTCTTGTTGGTGGTGGATATGGAGGGTTTGTCTATCCTTGTCACCTTGAAGTCAAACTTGTCTATTACAGCCCTTACAGAGAAGTAACTGTTATAGATTCTGTCAAAATGACTATTAAGGTCTCCATAAGGTGAATGGACATTGCCATCCAATGCCAGTGCCTTTGCAAGGACTTGGTTGACAATATACCTTTCCATGGCATCCCTCTTCTGAAGCACACTTGGAAGAACCTGCACTACAGGTCTCTTGAACCTGAATTTTGGTTCAGGGTTCTCATCATCAGTGACAAACCTCTCTATCTCCCACATGAGCATCATTATAGGGTTCAAGTTTTTGTCAAAGATTGATCCAAAGATGCCATAGTAGTATTCTGTCACTGAAATGTCAATCCTGCACATTCCTGCCTTGTATGACCTTTGCAGTACATATCTGACCTTGGCATCCAGGGACTTGTAAGTAGCCGCTATTGCAGAGTCAGTGCCCAGTCTCACTGCAATATTCTCCTGCTGTGTGGGGTTAAATGCCTCCTGGTCAATCTTAGTAAGGGCAGGCAGTGCAAACACAGGAACACAGACTGTATTTCCCTGCAAGGGTATGGCCATGAAGGCATCACCATTGTTCCAGCCTGAAGTGCGGACAGACCTGCTGTAGGAAATACTATGGAAGCACATACTCAATATAGATTGCAGATTCTCCATCAGTTCTCAGTTTTAAATATCATGTTCTGTGCATCATACTCAGTGAAGAAAGGCAGGTCATAGGGGATAATAGGGCCAAGTGTACCTGCTATGAAGTTGGTGAACAGATTGGTCATCAGTGAACCTATCATGCAAGCCAGGTAGGTAGTCTGCTTCATGGAGCACACTGTCTGCTCAGCCTGATAGTCATGGAAGAGAAACTCCTTTTGATACCTGTCTATATTATAGCTGTCATCACCCCTAATGCAGAATATCTGCAAGGTATCTATCGACAACCTGCCATCAAGCAGCAGACATTTCTTTCTGTCTTCCACAGACTTCTTACTAATATGTTCCTTCCAAGTGTAGAAGAAAGTCTTTCTTGCAGACATATTGTCAAAGCCGCTCATCATAATGTCACCAGCCTCTGTAGTGGAAGTAAACCTTTCCCTGATGGCACAGACCTGATGGGCATTGGTATACTCCATCACCATGTTTACAATGGCATCCACCTTATGCTTGCCTATATCCCTGCGCTGGAACAGCTGCCCTGCCATGTTTACAGACTCCACCTTATCATCGTCATAGACAGTGATGTTTGCAGGTACCATCCTTGCAAGCTGGAATATCAAATTTGAACTTATACCTCCACAGCCTCCTACAATAATCCTTGCCTTCTGTATTTCCTTGAACCATTCAGCTCCAGAGAACCTTGAGGTGGTGTCATCAAGTAGGAGGGTAGGGGAGTTGAGGGGGATTAATTTCTTGTCAGTACTTTCTGCTTCAGTACTTGCCTCCTCTTCCCCTGCACTCTCTTCCTCTAAAGGCTCCTCATTAGGGGAGAGCAAGTCTTCCATGGTGGGTTCATAGGTATCCTCACTCTCGGAAGCCCTTTCCATGGCATCTGTATCATCAATACCCTCTTCCCCATCATCCTCTGGAGACTCATGGGAGAAACCGTTTTCCTCAAGGATGCTGGAAATCTCATCCTCGCTGTAGGTCTCCCTTGCAGGGTCTTCTGAAGGGGATTGGGAAGGGGCAGGGGGAGAGGGAGGTACAGATACTCCCAATCCCTGCAATATGTCATCTATCTCATTTGTTTCCATAATGTCATTCAATTACATAGTCTAACAATGCATTGTAGTATTCCTCCATGTAGGCATTCTGCTTCATGTAAGGCTCAAGTTCCTTCATCATGGCACTTGCAATCCTGCTTTGCAGGATGTCATAGTTGTCCATCAGGACATCAGGTACATCATCAAGATTGAAGTAATCCATGATAAACTGTATAATGAAGTCCTTGTACTCCTTAAAGGCATCACAGTAATGATTGCTGCTGCTCATGTCAACAAAGACCCTCTTGTATACATTCTCCATGTGGTTGACAATCCACTGCTTGAAGTTGATCTTTTCAGGATTGACAATGAAGCTGCAAGTGACCATCTTTACCACTGCACTGTGTATTGCCTTGTGGTCAGGCTGCCATCCCATAGCCAGCTCATTCATCTTTGCCTCATCCTCTGGTGTCAGTTCCTGGGTATTGCCAAAGAGTATCTCCTGCTCCTTGGGTTCCCTTCTTGCATGAAGGTATTCCTGGAAGCTGACATTGGCTTCAGGAGATTCCTTGTGAATGGCAGGTTCTATATTTACTTGGCTCTTCCTTCTCTCTATCTCCTCAAACCTTGCATCAAGGTACTCAAGGTCATTGCTTACCTCATGCCTCTCCACCTCAAGGTCAAAGTACTCAATTACCTCCTTGTCTATGGTTTTGGTGGTCTCAGTATCATCATGGGAGATTTCCTTGCTTCCTTCACCAAAGAACTCATAGGATGTGCCAAGCCTCTTGACAGTAACTTCTGACTGGGTTTGTACCTTTCTTGTGATAATGGCAACATACTTGCCTCGGGTATCAACTACAAGGGAAACAACGCAATTAGTATCTTCCCCCTCCTGCTGTACCATCTTCATATCCTGCCCACTCATGAAGGCCCCAAGTACATGGTGGCTGTGGCAAAGTCCTGATTCACAGTCAAATAGCTCAATGTTGTCAGCCATATATGCAGCTACTTCCTCACTCATCTTAAACTCTGTCCAGCCTTCTGTACCCAAGTCCATAGGGTAAATGTCCTCACAAGTAATCACAAGGTCATTGTCCTCAAAGCTGCCTTGATGCTTATAGAAAAGCACTCCTGACCACTCTGTACGGGGGAACTTTCTGAGGAGGTATCTTATCTTTCTCTCCACCTTCTCTGGTACTATAAGCTTATAGGTAGACGGTCCTTTCACAAGCTGTGGAAGGCTCTTGCTCTCTGTGGTTTCTTTCATTTCTGTATCTGTAGTTTATTGTTCTTAGAATGTTGTTGAGTATATACA
>CAVCCL010000292.1:0-3608 GCA_963600665.1 Bifidobacterium catenulatum
TGGAAATTATCCCAATGAATATTTAAGGGCTGCTTTTACGGCAGCCCTTCTCATTTCTTAATCCTCACAGATTTCATGAAGAATCCTCTTCACTTCCTCGTCGGAATAAACCTCTTCAATCTCATCATGGGTTAATCCTATGAACTCATGACAGGTATAATGTATCCAGAGATAGTCATCCTTGCTCTTCAATATATGTTTACGGCAGTAGTAGTCAGGCTGTACAGGCAGAACCGGCTTCCCGTCAACCCACTGGTATAATGATACCTTGTAGTCATATACAGCAACCTTTATGTCTTCCCTTGGAATACCGTTCTTCATAATAGTCTCACAGAGCGAGTTTACAGTAAGACCAGTGTCGAATATATCATCGACAATAAGGACCTTCTGTCCCTTTTTGAGATTCTTCGGAGACCATGTCCAGCCGTCAATGTCAACCTTATTCGTATGTTCGACAAGCTTGCCGTATGAACGGGCTACAACAGCAGCATAAAAAACAGGCTCCCTGTCTGTCTTGGAAATCTGGAGCTTATAATATTCGCTGATGACATTGGCAAGGTATGCACCTCCACGGAGAGAGTCATAGATGACATCAGGAACAAAATGGTCCTCTGTATACATCTTATGAGCAAGCTTAATTCCCGCATCGCGAATCATATCACAAGTGATGAAGTCCTTCTTAGGCTGTTCCATAAATTTTCTCCCTCAAAGCTCTGTCAATATTTCCAGGCCGTTATCAGTGATAGCTACAGTATGTTCCCAGTGGCATCCATATGAGCCGTCGTTTGTTTTGACTGTCCAGTCATCATCAAGAAGATGATATCTACTGCTTCCACCCATCATAAGCATCGGTTCTATCGCAAAGACCATTCCCTTCCTTATACGCGGGTTAGGATAACTCAAGGATACATAGTTCGGGACTTCCGGGTCTTCATGAAGGTCAAGGCCGACACCATGCCCCGAATAATCCTTGAGTATACCATAATGGAATTTCCTGGCATGAGTGCTTACTGCGTAGCCGATGTCAAGGATACGTGCATTAGCCTTTCCTGCCGCCTCAATTCCAAGATAAAGGGCCTTCCTTGTCTCTGTACTGAACTTATGGACATCTTCGCTCACCTTACCTATTTCATAAGTATGAGTGCTGTCTGATATGTATCCGTCAAGACTGATGCACACGTCAAGGGACAGAAGATCTCCGCTTTTGAGAATCTCCCGCTTTGAAGGTATCCCGTGGATAATTGTGTCATTAACAGAAGTGCATGATACGTTCGGAAAACCAAAATATCCCTTGCACGGACCTTTCGAGTGATGCTTACGCATAAAGTCCTCACACATTCTGTCCACATCCCAGGTTGATATCCCCTCCGTTATCTTCTCACCCACAGTCTCGAACATTTCAGCAAGAAGTTTGCATGACGAGCGGATCTTGTCTATCTCAAAATCATTCTTATATTGAATCATTCAGACTCCTTCACATACGCATCAAGAACACCGTTTATAAAGCGGAAGGATACGTCGTTACTCAATTCCTGGGAAAGCTTAACAGCCTCATCTATGACGATTGTCGGATGTGTCTCCTTGTCATAAAGAAGCTGGAAGAATGATATACGAAGTACTTCCCGGTCAACCGTGTCTATCATATCGATGGAACGGTTATTGGAATATCGTCTGATCAGAGAGTCACACTCCTCAAGATGAGCGATGGTCCCCTCAATAAGGAAACGCGAGTATATCTTCACAGAGTCACTGAGACTCTCAACCTCCTCGTCACTCAATCCCTGAAACATAAACCAATCCCCGACGGGCGGGAGATTGGATAACAAATCTAATGAATATAATGTGCCAATGGCAATTTCCCTGGCTTTGTGGCGTTCTAACTTAATACTCATTGTTCTTTGTATAAAATATTGATCTTTGCCTGAGTTCTCAGCTCGGCAACCAATTCGTTGTATGCATTAACATAAGCATATTGACTATTCTGATATGTCAATCCCTGGTAAATATAATTATAGACAGTAATATTATAATCCTCGATAGTATCATCGAGAGCGAGGATCTCAGCATCCTTGTGGACTGTACACTTTACTATACAATAAATGGACGGAGTGTCGAACACACCCTCAATGTCGCCTGCATCCATCAGCATAACGGCATCAACAAAATCATCACCCATGCTTGTACGGGTAGTTGTGGTGTCGCTCATAAAACCCCAGTCCCCGCCAGATGATTTACTTGCTGTGTCCCCACTGTAAGTCTGGACAGCCTTCTCAAAAGAAAGTGTCCCTGCCTTAATCTGGGAATATGCAGACTCAAGAGTTGCAAGGTTCTTCTTGTTCGTCTCTGCATCGTCTGTCTTCTCTATCGCTATAACGGAGAGCCTTACCCTTTCCGGCATCATGAAGGAAGATGAATTCTGTCTGTACCATGCCTTGATTTCCTTTTCAGTAGGCTCAGTGACATTATTCACGACAGCAGACTTAACACCATAAACATACATCTGAGTCAGATACTGTCTCTTAAGATATGTTTTATAAGCATCTACACTTTCATACTGCTCTTCTACAAGAGTCTTGAACTCATCATCTGTTATGGAAGCACCAAGCTGGCTCTCCATAGTTGTCTTCTGCTGTGCATACAAAAGCTCAGCATCACTGTCAGAGACAGAATAGCCGTCTCTAGCCGCACCCTGGTCGATGAGAATCTCATCAATAAGAGCATTGAGAACATCCAGTTTTGTTACTGTATATCCTGCAGAGGTATATCTGTCATACTCACTGTTAAGAGTATCCATACTTATAACTTTATTCTTGGTCAGATTGACTGTTGCAGCAGGACTGGAAATAGTCGCTGCAGAGAGTGAAAATGCGAATAAAAGCAATAATGAAATAATAGATAACAGTTTCTTCATAATATCTAAAAATTCCTTTCAACGTTAATTGATCCGGCAAATGCAGCAGCATCACCGGAAGACGAGACAATCTGGCTTGTCGTGAGGACAACACCCTCCGACTCGACAATACGCATGAGTTCGCTCATGGCACCCATCTTGAAAACCGTGCTTCCTCTAAGGACTGCTGCACACCTCTTTCCAGATATGTTACCACAGTTTTTAAGATATGCGCCCAATGAATCAACAATCTTTCTGCTGAAAAAAGAAGCTGTCTCACTCACAAAGACAAGATAATCAAAAAGTATGAGCTTTTTGTCTGCATCCAATGTAGTATTGATGAGTTCAACAGAATAGCCCCTGCCTGTCAGGGCAGAGTCAACAGCCTTTCCTATTTCTTTCAGTTTGGTATTTTCCCCTTCTCTTCCGGAAACCACCACTGCAATTCTCATCAGGAATACTCCTAAGTGAAAACCGACCCCTTAATTAAAAGGAGTCGGCATAAAATCTAACTAATCAGTTTGATGTGGTGCTTTCTGCAGCATCATCACTGAGCCATGTTGTTCCTTCAACCTGTGTCGTCTCAGTGGATTTGATCATGTTCTGAATCTCTGAGTCGCTGGACTTGTTGACAAGAGCAACTACCAGTGAAAGAACCATAAATACTACAGCCAGAATTGCTGTAATCTTTGTAATGAATCCTGATGTTCCGCTTCCG
>CAVCCL010000293.1:0-977 GCA_963600665.1 Bifidobacterium catenulatum
CTTTTACCCTAGCTTATTACACTGGATATGTCTTATTCTCTGTATTTGCAACTGTAGAATCCACACCTGTCTGCTGTGCTTCTCTATACTTGAAGAATTCTGTTGCAACCTGTGGGAACAATGCATAAGAAAGAACATCCTCATCCTGCTGCTTGTACTGTGTCATTTCCTTCTCGAACTTGTCAAGAGATGGCTCCAAGTCGTCTGCTGGACGATATGTGATTGGCTCCTTCATTCCAAGGCTGTCAAGTGCCTTCTTCTGAATCTCCTTGTTTACAGGTACAGTTGTTCTACCGTACTTACCAACGAGCATATCCTTTGCCTCTTTTGTAAGAGTCTTGTAACGCTCACCCATAACAACGTTCAATACAGCCTGTGTACCAACGATCTGTGAAGATGGTGTAACAAGTGGAATCTCACCAAAGTCCTTACGAACACGTGGAATCTCTTCCAATACTTCGTCGTACTTATCCTCTGCATGCATTTCCTTCAACTGGGATACCATGTTGGAAAGCATACCACCAGGTACCTGATAAAGCAGAGTCTTGATATTTACGCCCATTACCTTTGGACTAAGCAGTCCGGACTCCAGCCACTGCTCACGAAGTGGACGGAAGTAATCAGCGATCTCAGCAAGAAGGTTCTGGTCAAATCCAGGATCGAACTCTGTACCCTCGAATGCCTTTGCCATAACCTCTGTTGCAGGCTGTGATGTACCCATAGCCAGTGGTGACATTGCTGTATCAATGATGTCACATCCAGCTTCTACTGCCTTCATGTATGTCATGGAAGCAACACCTGATGTATAATGTGTATGAAGCTGAATTGGAAGCTTTGTTCCTTCCTTCAAAGCCTTTACAAGCTTTGTAGCCTCGTTTGGTACAAGAAGTCCAGCCATATCCTTGATGCAGATAGAATCTGCACCCATCTCCTCGATCTGTCTTGCCATATTCTTCCAGTATTCCATTGTATAGGCA
>CAVCCL010000293.1:987-3594 GCA_963600665.1 Bifidobacterium catenulatum
CAAGGTTACGGATATCATTCAGACAATCAAAGATACGAATGATATCAATACCATTTGCAATACTCTTCTGTACGAAATACTCTACAACATCATCCGAATATGGGCTGTATCCAAGGATATTCTGTCCACGGAACAGCATCTGAAGCTTTGTATTCTTGAATCCGTCACGGAGCTTACGAAGCCTGTCCCATGGATCCTCCTTCAGAAAACGGAGACAAGCGTCGAATGTAGCACCACCCCAGCACTCTACGGAATGGTAACCAACTTTATCCATTTTATCAATAATCGGCAACATCTGTTCTGTTGTCATACGAGTTGCAATCAAAGACTGGTGTGCATCTCTCAGCACAGTTTCGGTAATCTTTACCGGTTTCTTTTCTTCTGCCATTTGTCTGACCTCCTAAATTCTCTATACTATACACCGAAGATTGCAAGGAATGTTCCGGCTGCAACCGCAGTACCAATAACACCTGCAACGTTTGGTCCCATGGCATTCATCAAAAGGAAGTTTGTAGGATCTGACTCCGCACCAACCTTCTGGGATACACGTGCTGCCATAGGAACGGCAGATACACCCGCAGAACCGATCAGCGGATTAACCTTGCCGTGGGTTGCTTTGCATAAAAGTTTACCAAATAATACACCAGCAGCTGTACCAAATGCAAATGCAATCAGACCAAGCAATACGATCTTCAAGGTACTTGTCTTTAAAAAAGCCTCTGCACTTGTCGATGCACCTACCGATGTACCAAGCAAAATAACAACCGTATACATCATTGCATTACTTGCGGTCTCTGTCAGCTGCTTTACAACACCACTCTCACGGAACAGGTTACCAAGCATCAGCATGCCAACCAGCGGAGCGGTTGTAGGAAGAATCAATACGACAACCAATGTAACAATGATCGGGAACAGGATCTTCTCTATCTTCGATACTGGGCGGAGCTGCGCCATCTTGACCTTTCTCTCCTTCTCTGTTGTAAGAAGCTTCATGATAGGTGGCTGGATAACCGGTACCAATGACATATAGGAATATGCGGCAACGGCGATCGGTCCCATCAGAGTCCCACCCATTCCAAGCTTACCAGCAAGGAAGATAGATGTAGGGCCATCGGCACCACCGATGATAGAGATTGCAGCTGCTTCCTTTCCGTTGAATCCCATCAGGAATGCAAGGAAGTATGCAGCATAAATACCAAACTGTGCGGCTGCACCAAGCAGGAAACTCTTCGGGTTCGCAATCAGCGGACCGAAGTCTGTCATGGCACCAACACCCATGAAGATGAGGGATGGTAAAATACTCCACTCATCCAACAAATAGAAATAATGTAACAATCCGCCATCAGCAATGATATCCGGGAACATGTTAACCAGGAACATACCGAAGGAGATTGGAACCAAAAGCAACGGCTCGAAGCCTTTCACGATCGCAAGATACATGAATACACATGCAATGAGGATCATTACATAATGCTTCCATGTCAGGGTTGCAAATCCTGTCTGGAGAGCCAGATTTTTAAATACATCTGTAAAACTACTCACTTATGTTTACCTCCTGTTATTATAGGAACCAGTTACTAAGAACTCTGATTAGTTCAAAGTAGCCAATACATCGCCAGCTTCAACTGAATCACCTGCAGAAACGTTGATGCTTGCAACTGTTCCGTCTTCTGGAGCTACCACATCATTTTCCATCTTCATAGCCTCAAGGATCAGGATAACATCACCCTTCTTTACGGCTGTGCCAACAGCTGCCTTTACGTTCAGGATCTTACCTGGCATTGGAGCTGTAACCTCGATGGAACCTGCTGCTGCGGCTGGAGCTGCTGGAGCTGCCGGAACTGGAGCTGCAGTTGCAGCTGGTGCTGGAGCTGCTGCGGCGGCAGGAGCTGCACCTGCGCCTAATTCTTCTACTGCTACATCATAAGCTGTACCATTTACAGTAATTCTATAATTCTTCATGTTAATTTCCTCCTAATATATCAATTATTTTCTTGCACGACGAATCGAACGTACAACGAGTTTATCTTTACTTACTGCACCATTGCCTGCCTGTCCTTCCGCTGCATAAATAGCGGCTGTGATGACGGCTACAAGCTCTGCATCGTTCATCAGATTGCCTGCGGCTGGTGCCGGTGTAGCAGCCTTTGCTGGTGCTGCCGGCTTGCTCTCTTCCTTCTTGAGATCTTCGATCTTCGGCTTCTTCGCGAAAAGTGCCGGAAGGAACTTAAACAGTGAAATAATAAATGAGATGAAAATCAGTACTACAAATACAGTACCCATACCGAGCAATGTATTCATACCGGCCTGCTTCATCAGCTCTGCCTTAGAGTATACGGCTGAAACAACCATCTCTTCTGGGAGATACTGATATACACCCTGCATCTCATTGTCGATGCCCTGCTGTACAACATCGTCTACACTTGAATAGTAACTGCCATACTGGGAGAAGAACTCCTCTTCTGAACCATAGTACATTGCAATTTCCTGACGGACTGCATCTGCATTGTATGTCTGCTTTGCCTGATCCAGCTTGATGTAGTAATCTGGATTCTCAACAAACTTTACAGTTACTTCCACATCTCTGTTTGCTGCCTTGTTTGTAAC
>CAVCCL010000294.1:0-3451 GCA_963600665.1 Bifidobacterium catenulatum
ACGCAGTGCCGACAAGAGCGGGAGGACTCAGATTGAGACCCGGTCTTGTTAGGTACAGCGATAACATAACAGCAGATAGAATCATCCCGTATACAAAAAGCGTGGATGAAGCTTTTGTAATAGGGCTAAGCAACCTATCTGCTAGGGTATATGGACTTGGAACAAGCGGTAAACTCGTAGAAGTCGGTGGCGGTGAATTCAAGACTTCATTCCTTACAAACGAGATTCCAGCAATACAGTTCACGCAGGATTACGAGAGAGCAATACTCACCCACGAGAACCACAAGCCTTATGTGATTACCTACAAGAATGGTGGTCTTTTAGGTTCTGACATAACGCTTGATACAACAGCGCTCACATACAGAGTGGATGGCAAGGACGATACTGTAGCATACACATACGATGAGCTTCTTACAGGGGACGGCAACTACCCTGCATGCTGTGCATACATGGGGCAGAGACTCTGGCTCATGGCTACGAAGAACAAGCCATATAAGCTCTTTGCATCACGCCCTTTCTCATACAATGACTTCCAGCTCTACGATAAGATACAGAGCGTACAGGAAGGCACCACTACACAGCAGTATCTTGAGGCTGTAAGAGGAAGCTACACAAAGCAGGAAGAGCTTACGGCTGAAGAGAAGGAGAAGTATAAGACAGCTACATATAAGATAGTATCCTTCGAGGTATCCATTGAAGGCTATTATGTTCATAAGACCAACTACTACGACGCAGAGGAGAAGGTAGTGGGAACTGTAATCAGCGATGCAGTCTATTACACTACTCCTGTTTATGACTGGACAGATCGTGTCCGAGACGACTGCGGTATGGAGCTGGAGCTTGGCTCCGACAGAGATGAGAGAGTCTCATGGATAGGATTTGCGGAGAGCGGTCTATACATAGGAACCGCATCTTCAGAGTGGTTTATGCCTTCTGATGCAAATGCCAACAACTACTCCTTCACAAAGGTCGGCTCATATGGCTCTGCAAGAAACATGCAGTGCGTATATGGTTCCAATGCAATATTTTACGTGCAGTCTGGCAACAAGAGAATCAGAGCAATCTCCAGCAGTTCAGATGGTATTTCATTCTCTGAGCCTAGCTATCAGTGCGAGAGCATACTGAAGGCAGGAATCAAGGAGATGCACTGGCAGAGAGTTCCAGAGCCTAGGTTATATATAGTCTTGAAGGATGGTACAATGGCCGTTCTTTCATACGACCCATACTACTCCATCAATGCTTGGTGCAAGTGGACATTCCCTTCTCTCAAGATACTCTCGATGAGCATCATGGACGATGAGGATGGGCAGATTCCTGTAGTGCTTGCAGAGGCCGAAGATGGAACAAGAGCAATATACAGATTCGATGATGATGTATATACAGACGATGGAACACCTTTTAAGGCAAAGGTCGTTACGAACAACGTTGAAGGCAATGGAACCATTCCTTACTGGAAGAAGATAAACAACATATACGTGGACTCCTACAGAACAGAGTTCACTGCAAGAAGCAACAACGGAGCATCTCTTACTCCAAGAAGCTTTGATAAGGATCTAATCAAGATGGATGTCTATTCTGCAAGCACATATGACGGAATAAGAATGACTATTGAAAGCGTAGAAGGCAAGCCGTTTGAGCTTATAGCACTCGCTCTTGAAGTGGAGGTGACTGAATGAGCGTTATATTAACTGCTACACTTCTCACAGCAGGGGCAGGGATTTTAAAAGGTGTTGGCTCTGCATGGTCCAAGTATGAGCAGTCAAAGCAACAGCAGGCACAGCTCCAGAAAGAGATTGATAAGCTCAATGCAGACCTTGGAAGACTCGAAGAGAGCTATTCTCAGAATCAATCTGCCCTTACCAATCAGAAAGACAGAAGCGTTAAGAACCTCAACTGGAATATAAATCAGACACAGTCTGTCCGAGACACCTCTGCGCAGAATTCATCAGTCTCTAACGTTGCAAAGCAGGATTCGATGTATAGAGAGCTTTCTACTGTCATTGCAAACATGGCAGATACAGAAGGTTCCTTCAACCAGTCGCTTGCTACAACCGGAGCAAGAAACAGCGGTACATCGAGCGTTAGGCAACAGCAGGTACAGACTGAGGCGAGGCAGACCATCGATAGCTCAATGCAGAATGTGAAGCTTACATCTCAGCAGATGGCATCAGAGGCATTAAGCAACTTCTGGAGCAGTTCTGCTCAGATGGAGAACTATTCAAACAGCATAGAAGACACCAAAGCTGCATTCGAGGAACAGATGGCATCACTGAGACTGCAGTATGAACAGAATAAGGCTGATATCAATTACAACATTGAACAGGCCAAGGATGCATATTCGAATGCTGAATACTCCGGTTGGGACTGGGTAGTAGATATCTTTACTGCAGGAGTTACAGCAGCAGCTGACACATATAGTACATACGTGAACGCAAAGAAGGCATATAGCACATCGTTATCATATGATGGAATCGAAACGAGCGAAAAGAATAGGAATATATAATCGACATGAGTGCATTCAAATGGACAGACATAAACGTAGCTAATCTTGCCAAGTCTCTGGAAGGCCTAGGCAATGGGATATACAGTGCAACAAATACTGCTGTTAATGCATCTATTGACCACAAGAAGCATAAGGACAAGCTAAAGCACGAAGAGAACATGAGGCAGATTGCGGCAGAGCGTCAACTGCTGGAAGATCATTTTGCCATGGCAAAGAAGAACCTTGACTTGGAAATTCATGACTACTTCTCTGAGGCTATGAAGAATCCAGACTACTCACAGTATCAGAAAGGATGGGATGAGAAATATAGCAATCTAATGACTACAGACCATCTCAAGTCTCTCGGGCTCAATGACGAAGAGGCTCAGAGATATATAGATGAGCGTGGTGATATGACAAAAAAGGCAGGCGACATTGCTGCAAGCTACTATGCGAATGTCTCCATGAACAACTCTATAAATCAGAATACAAAGGCAAAGGTCAATCTCTTGGCACTCGATGGAAGCAAGAGCTCCAAAGAGAAGCTTGATGAGTGGGGTAAAATATACAACGACACTGCAAAAGGTGCTGATATCTCCGGATCTAATGACCCTGCTAATAAGACCAATGTGTATAACTTCATGCTCACTTCCCTTACCGCAAATGGAAAGAAGGCAATGGAGAGCGCAATCTCTGGTGAAATGTCTTATCAAGATGCATTGAAGAAGATCGAAGACGAGTACGACTCTGATATGCAACTTGTCAGAGATAAGTTCGGCTCAGACTCAGACTTTGCAACAACAGAACTTGATATCAAGACAACTCGAGATACCTATCTCTCTGCCATGAAGAAGTATTGGGTAGAGCAGAACACAACAAACTATACAGATAACCAAGCCAGCGCATCGGATGCTTATGCTATGATCGCAGAGGCAAAGGCAAATAATACTGTAGTCGACCTAACCAAGC
>CAVCCL010000295.1:0-3427 GCA_963600665.1 Bifidobacterium catenulatum
TCCCCGCATAGCGCAGTGATTCACCTCATCCACGCTCATCCCTGCCAGAAAATTCAGGCCGTCACCATCGTTCTCATCTTTTTCCAGCACCAGCGGGTCATCGTCACCTTCTATATTCAATACCGTCTCCATAAGAAATCTGGGGCCCTCCTGGATATACTGACCCATGGAATGCAGATCCGTAGTCAGATCTACAGCCGCCGGAAATATACCTCGGCCCTCCTTGCCTTCACTCTCTCCGTAAAGCTGCTTCCACCACTCGGATACATAATGGAGCCTCGGCTCAAAGTTGGACAATATCTCTATTGCATAGCCCTTTTCACGAAGTATATTCCTGACCGCTGCGTACTTCAGCGCCGTGTTGTCCGGCCAAGGCGTCTCTATAGCGGAGGTCCTTGCGGCTGCAGCTCCCTCAAGCAGTTCATCCGTATCTATGCCTGCCACAGCCATGGGCAGCAGTCCCACAGCTGTCAGAACCGAGAACCGTCCTCCCACATCATCCGGAACCACGAAGCTCTCCCAGCCCTGCTCGTCTGCCTGTGATTTCAGGGCTCCCTTTCTGCTGTCCGTAGTGGCGTAGATCCTCATTTTGGCCTCTTTGCCGTATCTGGCCGTCAGCATATCCCTGAATATGCGAAATGCTATGGCAGGTTCTGTCGTAGTTCCCGATTTTGATATTACATTGATAGAAAATGACCTTGTACCGATATATTTTATGATATCCTGTATATATCTCTGAGACAATGAATTGCCGCAGAAGATGATCTCTGTTCCTTTTTTTACGAACTCACTTCCGAGAGCCTCAATCACGGCCCTCGCGCCCAGATATGAGCCGCCTATGCCTATCACCAGCAGCACCTCGGAGTCTGATTGTATCCTTGCTGCGGCCTTTTTTATTCTGGCATATTCCTCTTTATCATAGCATACCGGAAGATCTATCCAGCCAAGATAGTCGCTTCCTGCGCCGCTTCTCTTCATCAGTACATCCTGAGCCTGAAGCGTTCTCTCACGGTATTCCTCCAGCTCCGCCTCTGTTACGGCCGCAAGCACCTTTGAATAGTCATATCTGAGCATATCTGTCCCCCTGATTGTATATACTGAAATTATAACTCATACCTGCCGCAATCTCCATCCGCGGGCGGCAGTGATATATGATTCTTTCTCCGACCTATCTTATCCTGAAGGTTGCCAGCTCATATGCATTGCGCTCGACACATTCAAATACAACTATGTCCGGATCGATATCCGTGATGTCATCATACGAGTAAAACATCTGATGCCTGTAATAGCTCTCGTTAAATTGAGAGCTTATGAACATGGACATATGCGTCGCAAAGGAATCTCTTATCATATATATCCTGCGAGGATCTGCCTCCTCGGCTGAAAGCTTTGTCAGCCCGTAGAAATCATCCTGAATCAGCTTCAGATTATGGCTGTTCGGTATCCCGACGGTGATCTCACTATCCTGCCCGGCAAGGATGCCTTCAAGACCAAGCATCCTTGCCAGATCTCCCGTGCTGGCCCGGCTTGAGGTTATCTGAAGACTTTTGTCATTGATTTTGTTCATTTCTATCCCAAGTTCTTTAAGTAATGCAGCTGCGCCGACATATCCTCCGAGTGAATTCCAATGCGTATCGGTCTTGAAATATATATCATATTCGCTGCTGTCCTTGGCCTGCATCAGCTCCTCGTAGGGATATACGACTCTCAGATCCGTATGCTCCCTAAGATAGCTCACTATCTGCATCACTCTGTATGTATCTGCCGGGGCTCCGTATCTGTCAGGCATGTGTTCACTGTATATTCTCTCCTTGTTCGGCGCTATGAAGATCACGAATTCCCTGCCTGACTGCGCCAGAAGATCCCTTTGAGCCACGCAATTGTCGGCTATCGCCTTCAGCTCCTGCTGTGTCAGCAGACATCTGCCCTGATAATCATCGATAGGGTCATTGTCCTCTCCGCTGGTTGATTTGTAGAAAAGCCATCCGTCCTTTCCCAGAATCACCGATTCGTTGGAGGATCTTTTAAATATAAAATAGTCGATAGCTGAATCTATCGTGACCAGATAATTTCTGAATGGTATCCTGTCATTGATATAGCTTTCGCATTCATCAAAAAACTCATCAAGGCCTGCCAAAGTCGGCATCGACGGTCTCGGAGCCATAGCCCGGTTTTCATTGTTTTTCACATCTGCGAATGATCTGAAGCCGATCCAGATAAACCACGACAGACATATACATATAAAAGCTCCGTAGATCAGTGCCGGAGCCGTCCTGCTCTTCTTCATCCTCTCACCTTAGAACTGGAAATATATAAACGGATTGTATGTATTGTTCGTAACAGATGCCAGACATAGTATCAAAAGCATGATACAGAATATCGCTTCAGGGACAGAATCCTTCCATTTTTCCTGGAATTTCTTTGAAACAGTCTTCTTTAGGATCCCCATTCCGGCAACCGCAGCCGCAAGTGTGAAGACCGTCTTCATATCCATATATTCATACAGCGGTATCTGAGCGCCGGCGAAGCTCTTCAGCTTTATCATATCAGACATATAGCAAAGTCCCGAGGCCAGGTCCTCGGCTCGGAAAAGCACCCAGCCGAAGCATACAACCGTAAGCGTATATATATGCGCTGCCGCAGGATGTCTTTCCAGCTGTTTCTTCAGCCCCAGTCTTTCAATTATCTGAAACAGTCCGTGATAAAGTCCCCATACTATAAATGAGAAGTCCGCTCCGTGCCACAGGCCGGTCAGGAAAAACACAATGACCAGATTTATATATGTCCTTAGCTCGCCGCGTCTGTTGCCTCCAAGCGGTATATATACATATTCTCTGAACCATGATCCCAGAGATATATGCCATCTTCTCCAGAACTCTGATATAGATCCCGACATATACGGGTAGTTGAAGTTTTCCTCGATAGTAAATCCGAACATCCTTCCCAGACCGATAGCCATATCCGAGTATCCCGAGAAGTCATAATATATCTGAAACATGTACGCCAGCGCGCCTATCCATGCTGCTCTTATATCTGTCGTCGATGCTTCAAACCCGAAGACGCTATCGGCACACAGACCCAAAACATTGGATATTAATACCTTTTTTGCCAATCCATAGATGAATCTTTTAAATCCCGCTGCCGTATCCAGCCATGTGACACTCCTGCACTTTATCTGTTCATTTATATCCTTGTATTTTACGATAGGTCCCGCGATAAGCTGAGGAAAAAAGGAGATATACAGCGCAACATTGATGATGCTGTCCGATGCCTCGGTTTCTCCTCTGTAGACATCCGCAATATAGGATATAGCCTGAAATGTAAAGAATGAGATGCCTATAGGAAGCGCCAGCTCCGGTACTTCCAGCACATTCCGTCCCGCCGCATGATTGACGATCGACGCAAAAAATCCCGAGTACTTATAATA
>CAVCCL010000296.1:0-3375 GCA_963600665.1 Bifidobacterium catenulatum
GTATATATGTGTGCCATGGGGAGATCTCATCGGGGAAGCAAGGACAGGGAGATCATAAATTTTAGCAGAGATGAGTCACACATAAAGCTGAGGCTGAACCGGAGAGGACAGCCGTATGTGATAGACATACACTTGAAAAAGAACAGACCGAAGGGGATAGCCATAAACGGAGTACCTATACGCAGAGCTTCCGAGCTGTTCGGAACAGTCAATGTAGTATGCTTTTCACCGGAGGATCTGAATATCATAAGGGACGGTCCTGCGGTGAGGCGCAGATTCATAGATATGGAGATGTGCCAGCTCAACAGCCTTTATGTTCACTCGCTGATAAATTACAACAAGGCTCTTATTCAGAAGAACAAGCTTCTCAAGGAGATAGACAGGCACGAGGACTGGCGTGAAACTCTTGATATATGGGATCTTCAGCTTGAGAGATTCGGCAATGAGATCATCAATTACAGAAGATCCTTTATAGATGAGCTGAATGTCATCATAAAGAGGATACATTCCGATCTGACTGCCGGAGCGGAAAAGCTGCATATCACATATGAATCAAACAGCATAAGGGATATGAGAAATGAAGAGCTTCGCCAGAGAATGACGCTTACAGGCCCTCACAGAGATGATTTGGGAATATACGACTCAGATATAGATCTTCGCAGATACGGGTCGCAGGGGCAGAAGAGGACAGCGGCGCTTTCATTGAAGCTGGCGGAGATAGAGCTTGTAGAAAAAAAGATAGGCGACTATCCGGTGCTGCTTCTTGATGATGTGCTGTCGGAGCTTGACGGAGGAAGACAGTCTCATCTTCTTGAAAGAATAAGCAATATACAGACCATCATCACATGTACGGGAGCCGAAGGATATATGAACGGAGGTCTGAAAGTTGACAGGCTCTTCCGTGTCAGAGCCGGAAGTGTAGCTGACGAAACCTCGGGTCTTTTTGACGAGAGATCCGTTAATGGAGGAAATAAATGAGTTCGGATTACAATGCGGAACAGATACAGATACTTGAGGGGCTTGAAGCTGTAAGAAAAAGACCCGGTATGTACATAGGATCCACATCCTCACGGGGACTTCATCACCTTGTTTACGAGATAGTTGACAATGCAGTTGATGAGGCTCTTGCCGGCTTTTGTACTCATATCGAGGTAAATATCCATCCCGATGATTCGATAACTGTAAGGGATGACGGCAGAGGAATACCTGTAGATATACAGAAAAAGGCCGGAAAGTCAGCTCTTGAAGTAGTATTTACCATACTTCACGCGGGCGGCAAGTTCGGAGGGGGAGGATATAAGGTATCCGGAGGTCTGCACGGAGTCGGAGCATCTGTAGTGAATGCTCTGTCAGAGTGGCTTGAGGTTCGCGTATTCAAAGACGGCAGCATATATCATATGCGCTTTGAAAAAGGGAATACCGTACAGCATATAGAGGTTGTCGGTACATATGAGGAAAGTAAAAAATCCGGAACAGAGGTAACATTTCTCCCTGACAATACCATATTTGAGGATACCGTATATGACTACGACACACTTATGGTAAGGCTTCGTGAGACTGCATTTCTCACAAAGGGGCTTCGCATCACTCTGACGGACGAGAGGGGCGAAGGAAGAAAGGACAGCTTCTGCTACGAGGGAGGCATCAAGGAGTTCGTAGAATATCTCAACACGGGGAAGACTCCGCTCTATGAAGAGGTCATATACTGCGAGGGAACCAGGGACAATGTTGAGGTTGAGGTTGCACTTCAGCATAATGACTCATATACAGAGGGAACATATACATTTGTCAACAACATCAATACTCCCGAGGGCGGTACTCATCTGAGCGGATTCAGAAATGCTCTCACAAAGACAGTAAATGACTACGCCAGAAAGAATAAGATTTTAAAGGACAATGATGAGAATCTGACCGGAGAAGATATACGCGAGGGTATAACCGCGATAGTAAGCGTCAAGGTAGAAGAGCCTCAGTTCGAGGGACAGACCAAGCAGAAGCTGGGAAACTCCGAGGCTCAGGCTGCTGTCAGCGGGGTGCTTTCTGATCAGCTTACATACTATTTTGAGCAAAATCCGAAGGTGGCCCGAATCATCTGTGAGAAGTCACTTTTATCGCAGCGTGCCCGCAATGCAGCCCGCAAGGCGAAGGAGCTTACAAGAAGAAAATCGGCTCTTGAGGGAAGCGCGCTTCCCGGAAAACTACAGGACTGTACAGAGAGAGATCCCGAGAGATGTGAGATATTCATCGTAGAGGGAGACTCAGCTCTGGGTCCGGCGAAGAACTGCAGAGATGTAAAATTCCAGGCTGTCATGCCTATCAGAGGAAAGATACTGAATGTGGAAAAGGCAAGGCTTGACCGCATATATGCCAATCAGGAGATACAGGGAATGATCACTGCATTCGGAACAGGCATACATGATGATTTTGATATATCAAAGCTTCGCTATAACAAGATCATAATCATGAGCGATGCGGATGTAGACGGAGCTCACATAGCCACACTTATGCTGACCTTTATATACAGATTCATGCCGGATCTGATAAAGGAAGGGCATGTATATCTTGCGCAGCCGCCTCTGTACTATGTGAGAAAGAACAAGAAGCTCTACTATGCGTACTCCGATGAGGAAAGGGACAAGCTTCTTGACATGGTCGGAAAGGATGCTGATGTTCAGAGATTTAAAGGTCTTGGAGAGATGGAGGATCAGGAGCTGTCCGAAACCACCATGGATCCGGAGACGAGGACGCTTCTTCGTGTAAATATGGATGATGATGCAAAATCAGAGCTTGATCTGACATTTACCACTCTCATGGGAGATCAGGTAGAGCCCAGAAGAATGTTCATCGAGAAAAATGCAAAATATGTCAAGAATCTTGATGTATGATGTGATATTCAGGAGAATACATGGAACCAAATACTTACGATAAAGTCCAGGAAGTGGATCTTAAAAGTACGATGGAAAGCTCTTATCTCGATTACGCGATGTCGGTTATCGTGGCAAGAGCCCTGCCGGATGTAAAGGACGGACTCAAGCCCGTTCAGAGAAGGATCCTGTATGCGGCCATGAAGATGGGCGCTACTGCGGATAAGAAGACAAAAAAGTGTGCGACTATCGTCGGAGAAACCATGGGTCACTACCATCCGCACGGCGATTCGTCCATATATGGTGCTCTTGTTTATATGGGTCAGCCCTGGTCCATGAGATACCCTCTGATTGAAAAGCAGGGTAACTTCGGCTCCGAGGACGGGGATTCGCCTGCAGCATCCCGGTATACAGAGGGAAAGCTGTCAAGGCTGGCTATGGATATGCTTGACGGAATCAACAAGAATACTGTTGATTTTGTTCCTAACTTTTCAAACGAGCAGGGATATGA
>CAVCCL010000297.1:0-3364 GCA_963600665.1 Bifidobacterium catenulatum
GATGTAGATGCAACTGTAAGCTTCAGATCACCCTCATCCCACTGCTTCTGTGTTGGATTGATGATGAACTCGCCATCGATGAGACCTACCTGTGTCATGGCACATGGTCCGTCAAATGGAACGTCTGATATACATGTTGCGATAGATGATCCGAGCATTGCAACCAGCTCTGGTCTGCACTCTGGATCTACTGACATAACAAGGTTGTTCAGTGTTACGTCATTTCTATAATCCTTAGGGAAAAGAGGTCTCATAGGTCTGTCGATTACACGTGATGTGAGGACAGCGTTCTCTGATGCCTTACCCTCTCTCTTGTTGAATCCTCCAGGTATCTTTCCTACTGAATATAACTTCTCCTCATACTCTACTGAAAGTGGGAAGAAATCGATTCCGTCTCTTGGCTTCTCTGAAGCTGTACATGTTGAAAGCACTGTTGTGTCACCATACTTGATAAATGCAGCACCATTTGCCTGTGCAGCTACTCTGTTGATATCAACAGTGAGCATTCTGCCAGCGATCTCTTTCTGGTATCTCTTGAATTCCTTACTCATCTCAAAATCTCCTTGATTATATTTATTTGTATTGTGGAAGACGTCGAAACAACTATAAAAAACACCATGTCTTATAACCTTTTTGCCATCTTTCAGCGATGATCCATGATATTCTTTATAGAAGTCTCGATATGTCATTCCACAATCTTTTAAATTTTATCATACGAATATAAAAAATACAATATCCAAACACCTCTGTTTACACTATTTGATACCATAAAAATGTGTCCAGACAAATAAAAAAGGAATCATGCGTGTACACATGATTCCCATAATTGTTATTGTATTAAGGCTCGAATAGAAATTACTTTCTAAGTCCAAGGCTCTCGATGAGCTTTCTGTATGCCTCGATATCCTTGCTCTTGAGGTATGCAAGAAGGTTTCTTCTCTGACCAACCATCTTAAGAAGACCACGATTTGAGTGATGATCCTTTGGATTAGCCTTGAAATGTCCGTTGAGATCGTTGATTCTTGCTGTAAGAAGGGCGATCTGAACCTCTGTTGAACCTGTGTCGTTTGCATCCTTGCCGTACTTAGCTACGATTTCCTGCTTCTGCTCTTTTGTTATCATAATAACAATCCTCCTATAAAATAATATACATGACTGACACCGGGCAAAAGGCCTAGAGGTGTCCTCAAACTAAGTGTCAGTTGACCTTGTGTAGGATAACATATGTGTCTGGTTTTGTAAAGAGGAAATTAATCCACAATCTCATACTGCAAAAATGCATAGTGCAGCCTTGTTCCTTCCGCTATACTTTCCGGAAGCAGCGCCCTTGCAACGAGCTTTGTCTCACCGCCAAGATCATTCTCATCAACAAGATTTGCATAATCTCCGTCTATCGATTTTACTATATAATATTTCTCCATTTTCTTGACCACCTTATGTCCTGCTGTGCTTTCAGCCGTGTCCTTTCGTTCTTTCATTCATTTCATAGATATTTTAATATATAACATATTTCATTACAACCCCGGCCGGTAATATTCCCAGTTTGACATTCGCCTTATACGCTTTCACACTTTACAGCATCCCAACTTATTTCTTGTTATCACAAACTTATCTATGCTATAATAGTTCGCGCGGACATTTGCGCTGCAGGATTCTGCAGTTCATTTGCCGAATAGAGAGCGGCAGGCTTCGCCGCATTTGAAAGGAGATATATTATGGCAGGTTCTACCATAGGAAATAAATTTACCATCACCACATGGGGAGAATCCCACGGAAAGGCTCTGGGAGTTGTCGTTGACGGCTGCCCTGCCGGTCTTCCACTGTGTGAGGAGGATATACAGGTATTTCTGGACCGCAGGAAACCTGGATTTTCACAGTTCTCAACTCCTAGAAAGGAATCCGATACCGTAGAGATACTGTCCGGAATTTTCGAGGGAAAGACAACCGGAACTCCTATATCCATGATGGTGAGAAATACATCCCAGCGCTCCGGGGATTACGGAGATATCGCCACATATTACAGACCAGGCCACGCAGATTATACATTTGATGAAAAATATGGCTTCAGGGATTACAGAGGCGGCGGCCGTTCATCGGGACGAGAGACCATCGGCAGAGTTGCAGCCGGTGCGATCGCCTCAAAGATACTGAAGGAACTCGGTATCACCATAACGACCTACGTATCTTCCATCGGTGATGTACATATAGACAGGAGCAATTTTGACGCTGACTATATACTTAAGAACGACCTCAATATGCCGGACCCGGATGCCCACGAGAAAGCATCACTTCTTCTTCAGGACTGCATGGCGGAGAACGATTCCATAGGTTCTGGTGTTGAATGTATCGTGCATGGAATGCCAGCAGGTATCGGTGAACCGGTATTTGACAAACTGGATGCACGCCTCGCAAAGGCTGTTATGTCCATCGGAGCTGTGAAGGCTGTCGAGATTGGCGACGGCACCGAGGTATCCACTGCAAGAGGCTCATATAACAATGATGCATTCGTCATGAACGGTGATAACGTAGACAAGGTGACCAATCACGCCGGAGGTATTCTCGGCGGAATGAGCGATGGTTCAGATATAATCATCAAGGCGCATTTCAAGCCGACCCCATCCATCGCATCCACACAGAAAACCGTTAACAAGTCCGGGGATAACATAGAGGTCTCGATCAGAGGCCGCCACGATCCTATCATCGGGCCGAGAGCTGTCGTGGTCGTTGAATCTATGGCAGCCCTGACTATCCTTGATCTTATATTTGAGAATATGTCATCCAGAATGGACAAGATAATCGACTTTTATAAGTAATTGTCAAACAAATTGAAAATTGCGACAAACAATAATGCGATAAAATAACAAAAATATAAATAATAAAAACAGATGTGGCATGACTAGAGGAATTCCCCCAGACCATGCCACATCTGTTTTTTATTTATCTATCTTATTTTTTTCATCATTTATTCAGTCCATCATTCTGACCTTGCTACCTATAAATCTGGCACCAGATTCTACTCTTCCACCTTTTTAGGCTTGTTGATGATGTAAAGTCCAATTCCCACTATCAGACCACCGCCGATGATATTACCAAGCGTTACAGGGAGGAGATTTTTACTGAAGAAATGTCCCACTGTGAGCTGGTCACTTATCTGCTGTGCGGTATATCCATAGAGCTCGCATGCCTTGTCCACGTACTTGCTGTTTGATGCAGCCATCAGACCTGCAGGTATATAGTACATATTTGCAACGCAGTGCTCAAAACCTGACACGACGAATACCATTATCGGGAAGAAGCATGCAAACAGCTTTCCAATTATATCCTTAGCCGAAGATGACATGAGAACCGCGATACACACGAGAAC
>CAVCCL010000298.1:0-3335 GCA_963600665.1 Bifidobacterium catenulatum
CGGCCGTCGCTTATGTTTACATCAAATATGTACTGACCGGCTCTCTCGTAATGCTTGACCACGGCCAGCTCATCATCAAGCATCTCTATGGCACTTGCCGGCGTAGTACGAACTATGCCGTTGAGTCTGTACTCACTGTCCTCGGAGCATATGCCTACGGCCAGATCACGGCCTATAAAGCCGTATGCCCGCATCAGCTTGCCGTCCTCAGCCTTTATTTCACGCTTCACTCCGCTATCCATATCAAGTATATGGATGACCTGCGATCCGGCTGCGTCCATCTCCTCCTGCCATGCCAGCTTTTTCATATCATCGCTGACATGATAAGTTCCCTCGCGCAGGCCTGAGACTACCTCCATGACACCCTCTGATGTCATATCTATCCCGTATATGGTATCTCCTGTCTTTATATACAGCACATCATTGCTTCCGAGGTGTGCCAGACTTTCCATATCAAGCTTTATCTTTTCAAATGTCTGCGCGACCGGTATGAAAAATCTCTCTCTGAGCACGCTGTCATCCGTATCATAATGCATCACACCTATGCCCGTCTGTCCCTCGTGCGTGCCGCGGCTCATGTATCCGTATACCAGAAATGTCAGGCCACCTGAACCGTCTGTCCCCAGCATGGTCACCTCATTTTTCTGATAAGCATCATCTATATCCAGTAAATCATCTGTCCGAAATGACCATACGCGGCGCATCAGCCCCTCTTTGGTATCATATGCCCACAGATCTCTCGTCGCGACAAAGTAGACAAACCGCCCTTCGCCTCCGGTCACATAAGACAGCTCCTCTTCATCATTTATTCCGAGAATCAGGCGTTTTCCTATCAGACTTTTCCGGGAAATATTTAATACCTCCCTGATTTGCCGTGAATAGCTCATCATATATATGCGCTCAGCGCCCATGCGCATGGAAAATGACTCCTCTATCTCATAGATCTGCATGTCCTCGCCGGAGCCTGCGGATGCTATGGTTCTGATCAGCAGCTCTCCGGAGTTGCCGTCATAGTGAAGAAGCCTTATGTCCTTGTTCTCTTCGGGAGTCAGATCGAGATCCGCATATGCCAGATTCTTAAATGTCGATTTCAGAGTTGTGTATGCCAGCGTTGTATCGTCCGCGGAGCCGTCGGTCTCCACATATGTGGTATTGGCTCTGGCAGTTTCGTAGTCATAATTGCGCGCGGAAAAGTCCATGGCCAGCTTCAGCATATCCTCTGCCGTCTGCTGCTCCTGCGGAAGCATCATCCGCGAATAGTAATGCACATCGCCTCTGTCCTCAAGAGTGAGTATGATATCAAGAGAATATTCCCTGCCTCTGACTATTAGATTCTGTACGGGCAGCACCGCATCTATGGCATCTGCCGAGCGCACATAGTCGCTGAGCACGGTATGCTCCACAAGATCCGATGTATCAAGCGTGCGTATCTCATATGCTATTGCGGATACATATGAGCCATTGTTTCTTATATGCAGCGAAAGCCGTCTGTTTGACGGCAGCAATATAAGTGTATCGGCAGTGACATCCGCACTGACATCATCCGTATATCCGTGCATGATATTGAGCCGATCCTGAGTCAGATCATTTATATCCCAGGCTATCGTGGGCAGCACGGACTCCGGCAGCGACGAATACTCCTGTGTCTGCGTCGTTGTCGTCTTTTTCTGAGACAGGTATATATTAAAGATAAAAGCCATGAGGAATACAGCAAAAAGCAGCAGTATCCTATGACCTGTCTTTATCATCCTCATTCTCTATTCCCTCTGTTGCCTCCTTCATGAACAAAACCTTAGGAGTCATCAGTATGATCTTTATGTCAAGCCAGAAGCTGTAATTGGTCATATATGCCAGATCCATCTTCAGCTTGTCATAGGCTGTGGTATTGTACTTTCCGAACACCTGAGCAAAGCCCGTAAGTCCCGCCTTGAACTTCAGTCGGTAGGAGAACTCCGGCATATCCCTCTCCAGCTCGGCCGCCAGCTCCGGTCTCTCCGGGCGCGGTCCTACCAGACTCATCTCTCCCCTCAGCACATTGATCAGCTGAGGAAGCTCATCCATCCTCGTCGCGCGAAGAAGCCTTCCTGCCGGAGTGATCCTAGGATCATCCTCGCACGCCAGCACGGCTCCGCTTTGGGACTCGGCATCAGGCACCATGGTTCTGAACTTTATGATATCAAATACCCTGCCGCCCTTCGTGAGACGCTTCTGCCTGTAAAAAACAGGACCTCCGTCATGAAGCTTTATAGCTGCGGCAGCTATGACAAATATCCAGACTGACAGCGCTATAAAAAGCAGCGACAGAACGATGTCCGTCAGCCTCTTCAGTATGGCCTGATCCGGCTGCAGCTCATCATTTTCATAGTAGTAAAGCTGGGTGTCGAACATGTTCATCTCGCGCCCGGAGCGTATGAGTATATCGCCCAGCTTGGGCAACGAATAGGCCTCTATCGAATGCTCATAGCAGTATTTTACAAGCTCAAGCCTGTTCTGAGCCTCCACATCCCCTATGAGCACGCATTCACATCCGTCTATGCGTTCGGTGATCCGTTCCATGCCATCGGATACATCTATCTGTCCGATTATATCGAACTTGTCCCCTCTGGCATCCATCTTTTTTACAAGACTGTCTACCTTGCGCTCTCCGTTTATGATAAGCGTACGGCGTGCGGGAAATCTTCTGCCGTAAAGTCCGGAATATGCCCATGTCCATAAGGCCATCACTGCTGCATCTGCCGCTGTCATCACTGCAAATCCTGCCGGGCTGATGATTCTCTGATCCGCCCACATCGCCAGCAGATAGGCGACTGCTCCCGCTATGATAAGGGCAAATATATGTGAATATATGATATTGCCGCACTTCAATACACCGATACTCAGACCTCCGTATGTGACAAGGAAGAATATCAGCACTATCATATAAAGTCCCAGAAGAAACCAGTTGCCCCGGTTCCAGAACGGACGGCTCAAATGCGGGTTATAGTAGCCCAGCCATACCATTCTGAAAAGCAGCGCCTCAAAGTAGAGGATGACCACCGCGTATATGAACTTGTATATTCTCTGTTTGTTGCGGCTTTTGCTCATAGTTTTTGATTATATCACAAAAGGGCGGGATATGCCCGCCCTTTTGTGTGTATGTACGATGTACGATGAACAATAAACGCCCGATACAACTACCCGATACATGTCCGAGATGTATTTAACTATAGGTATATCCCCAAAATGCAACTTTAAAAATTGACTTGCAACATTCGTATTGTTATAATTTTAAAAATTATGTTATATTTGCTACAAGAGAGGCTATCATGCAAAACAATTCATTGGCAGATTTACTG
>CAVCCL010000299.1:0-3331 GCA_963600665.1 Bifidobacterium catenulatum
CCTGTATGTAAATCAAAATAAATGCTTACTTTTGCAGCAGTTCTACAAATACAGCAATGAAATGATACTTAAAATAGAATTTGAAAATTTCTTTTCCATCAGAGACAAGGTGAGGATTGACTTTCGTGCAGCCAACATACATACCATGGCAGCCCGAGAGTTGGCTCATAATGTCATGTATTGGCATAATGTTCCTATCCTGAAGTCCGTAGGATTGTTTGGTCCCAATGCTTCAGGAAAGTCAAACATAATGAAGGCCATCAATTTCTGTTGCAGTATGATTCTTGACTCCCATCTCTATAATGAGGGAACCGTGCTTAGCTTTGAGCCTTTCAAGTTTGGTGGCTGGCAGGACAAACCCAGTTGTTTTCTGATAAACTTCGTATGTGGTGGGGTTGAGTATGAGTACTCTTTTACACTGACCAAGGACAAGGTTCTCTCAGAGAGCCTTTACCGTTATCCTTTGGGCAGAAGGGCAAAGGTGTTTGTACGAAGCATAGGTAACAAATACAGTTTTGGCGCAGGTGCAATAGCCAAGCCAATGGACGTTGTGCTGAACACTGGGGAGAAGAACTTGTTCCTTAGCCGTGCCAGTTCCATGAATAGGGAGCTGGCACAAAGACTGTATCGTTATTTCATGAATCAGTTTCTGTTGGGGATAGTCAATGTAAATGAGGTTGGTGTTCTTGCCAATTTCACGACATACAAGAAGATAATCCTCAAGGCTCTTGAAATCTGTGATTCTGACATTACTGAAATTGAGGTAAGGAAGGAGCAGGTTCCTGCTCCAATGCCTATGCTAGGACAGGACGGGATTTCCCTCAAGCTTGTTGATGTACTGAAGTTCAAGACACTCCACAGAAATCAGGAAGACATAATGTTTGACCTGGACATGGAGGAATCCAGCGGTACCAGGAAACTATTTCAGATACTGCTCCGTCTACTTGATGTAGTGAAGAACAAAAAGGGAATCATGCTGGATGAGTTTGACTTGGGGCTGCATACACGCTTGGCGGATTTTATCCTTGATTTAATCCATGCATCAGCAGGAAGCCAGCTGTTGTTCTCCTCCCATAATACCAACCTCATTGATGTAAAGAGGTTGAGGAGAGACCAGATAGTCTTCGTCAACAAGTCTGAGGAGGGCAATACGGAAGTGTATTCCCTGTATGATTTCAAGGATTTCCGTGAAAACATGGATGCAGAAAAAGGATATATACAGGGTCGCTTTGATGCAGTGCCTTATGTTGATTCCACTGTGGAGAGTATTCAGCAATTATTGAGGGAATGATCATGGCAAGTAAAAGAGAAAAAGCACCAGCCAAGAGGATGCGTAGGGTTGCCTTGGTAATTTGTGAGGGAGAAACTGAGGCTGCTTATGTCAATATGCTGAAGAAATGGTACAAGTCTCCTATAAGGATTATCTCCCATATCGAGGGGAATAGGATTACCCAAGCCCTTATTGACAAGCGTGAGAGGGAGCAGAAAATATCAGTCAGCGAGAAAGTGGATACATTTCTCATGTATGACATGGATGTTCCTGCTGTAAATGTCAAACTTATGTCATGCAAGGCAAGGCTATTATTGAGTAATCCATGTTTTGAGATATGGTTGCTTTTCCATGCCAGGAACCAAATGACAGCACTAAACTCTGACATGGTATTGAAAGAGTTGAGGAAGTGTGCTTCTGCTTGGAGCAATTATAACAAGGCATCATTCACGGATACTCAAAAGGCATTTCTGAAAGAACATCTTGATGAGGCGATAGGGAGAGCCAAAGCCCTCAAGGAATTTCAGAATCCTTCCTCAGGTATTTACAAATTGATAGAAATGCTTGGGGACAGCCTCAAATGAGCAGGCTAATAATGCCTTAGTAAAATTATTATATTATTGTTTGTCATTATTATCCATATTACTTTTGCTTTCTAAAAGAGTAGAAGTAGTATGGATAATGTTCGTTTTAACAAGTGCCAGACTCCCCTTGAGGAGCTGCACCTTGAGAAATACCCTGCGGAAGTAGTTGAGCAATTCTGGGATTTTCTTAACAATGTACCGTTTATCAGATGGATGGTGTCTCCTGACAGACCCTTGGTTTCTGAGCTTCCTAAAGACAATGAGGGTAGGGTTGTCATTGATGTCACCCATCCGCCTATCCTTGAAGGAAGTAATTACTTCCGCCCCTCTGCCCTTGCCTTCAAGCAGAACAGGGGAAAGTACACCAACCTCAGACCCAATGCCAATCCCAACAGTGACTTTGGCAAGTGGCTCTATGGGGAGAGGGAGAGGGGATGGAACGGCTACTGCAATCCCCAGACTGGTATGTGGGTGACTGGAGACTACTACTGGATGCTCAACTACTGCCCCATGCACCTTGTAGATGAGGAGAATGGAGTTGCCATAAGAACTGTTGCGCATCCAAGGTTCTGGGATGGTCAGTTCCTTATGTCCCATTATGTGTGGCAGGCAAGAACCCATGGTCATCATGCAGAGGCTCTGGCTTCGCGTGGCAAGGGAAAGACGTCCTTCGGTGGAGGACTTCTTGCCAAGAGATGTATCATCGGTGAGTCAGAAAGCAATAAGGAAGAGGTGCAGTGTATGGTGACAGCTGTGGATAGAACCAAGCTGATGGATACCAACCAGATACTGAGGGTATTCAAGGATAATCTTGACCATTGTGCCAAGTATACCCAGTTTGCATCCCACAGACTGAAGTCCTCAGACCAGGAGATGGAATGGAAGATGGGGTACAAGAAATCTGGCAGTGAAGTGGAATATGGAAGCAAGAACTCTGTCTCTGGAATTATCACAGGCGTAAACCAAGATAAGCTGAATGGTTCCCGTGGTGTGCTTTACCTTATTGAAGAGGCAGGTATCTTCAAGAACCTGACAAGTATGTACAACATGATCAGACCTTCCGTTGAGCATGGAAGCAGGACTTTCGGTCTGATTTTTGCCTATGGTACAGCAGGTGATGACCAGTCAGACTTCACTGCCTTTGCAGAAATGTTCTATTCTCCAGAAGGCTATAACATAGAACCTTTGGACAATGTGTATGACAAGGAAGGTCAGGGGAGAAGGCATTGTGGATTCTTCTTTCCTGCCTACATTGATTATGATGAATCATGCATAGATGAGAATGGAAACTCTGATGTTACCAAGGCTTTACTTATGATTCTCAATGACAGGTACAAGGTGAAGTATGGTACTACAGATGTCAATACCATTGTCAAGCGTATATCCCAATATCCGATAGTTCCCCAAGAGGCTATGATGAGAAGCCATGGCAATATCTTCCCAGTGACTGAGCTTAATGAAAGGCTTAATCAGATAG
>CAVCCL010000300.1:0-3331 GCA_963600665.1 Bifidobacterium catenulatum
CTATACACATGTGACGATCCCTTATAAATATCGTTATTAACAAGCCATCGCATTACGCAACAACCTGTATGGATAATGCCATCAGATTACTTTCCGGCATTTACAACCTGACCGAAGTCAGCCTTGAGTGAAGCACCGCCGATAAGACCACCGTCGATGTCTGGCTTTGCAAGGAGCTCAGCAGCGTTGCCAGCGTTCATAGAACCACCGTACTGAATTCTTACTGCCTCTGCTGTATCTGTATCATAGATCTCAGCGATGAGATCACGGATTCCCTTACATACTTCCTGTGCCTGATCTGATGTAGCTGTCTTACCTGTTCCGATAGCCCAGATTGGCTCGTAAGCGATAACCATTGACTTAACCTGATCTGCTGTTACGCCAGCAAGATCTGACTTGATCTGAAGACGGATCCAGTCCATAGTAACACCGAGCTCTCTCTGCTCAAGTGACTCACCACAGCAAAGAATAGGTGTGATACCAGCCTCAAATGCCTTCTTAACCTTCTTGTTGAGAAGAACATCATCCTCCTTGAAGTAATCACGACGCTCTGAATGTCCGATGATAACGTACTTAACACCAGCATCTACAAGCATTGCTGCTGAGATCTCACCTGTGTAAGCTCCGCTCTCCTCGAAGTACATGTTCTCTGCACCTACAGCTACGTTTGTTCCCTTTGTTGCCTCAACAACTGGTACGATATCGATAGCTGGTACACAGTATACTACATCTACGTCATCATTCTTTACTAAGTCCTTTAACAGGTTAACAAGCTCAACAGCCTCGCTAGGAGTCTTGTTCATCTTCCAGTTACCTGCAATAATCTTCTTTCTTGCCATTGCAATCTACCTCTTATATTGTATTTTTTTGATGAATGCCGGTCATACCGGCATCCATCAGTATAATCTTTATATCTCTGAGATATATAATTACTTGTCGTTAGCTGCTGCTACGCCTGGAAGCTCCTTACCCTCAAGGAACTCAAGTGAAGCTCCACCACCTGTTGAGATGTGGCTCATCTTTGAACCATAACCAAGCTGGTTAACAGCTGCTGCTGAATCTCCACCACCGATGATTGTTGTAGCGTCTGTATCAGCAAGTGCTGCTGCAACTGCCTTTGTACCGGCTGCAAGTACAGGGTTCTCGAATACACCCATAGGTCCATTCCAAACAACTGTCTTAGCTGTCTTAACTGCCTCTGAGTAAAGCTCGATAGTCTTAGGTCCGATATCGCAGCCTTCCTTGTCAGCAGGCATCTTGTCAGCGTCAAATATCTCTGTCTTGATGCTTGGATCGTCGATAGGGTTAGGGAAATCTTCGATCATAACTGTATCAACTGGAAGAAGAAGCTTCTTGCCAAGGCTCTCTGCCTTTGCCATCATCTCCTTGCAGTAATCGATCTTAGAATCGTCTACAAGTGACTTACCGATCTCATATCCCTTAGCCTTGAGGAATGTGTAAGCCATACCACCACCGATGATGAGTGTATCGCACTTCTCAAGAAGGTTTGAAATAACGTTCAGCTTGTCAGCAACCTTAGCACCACCGAGGATAGCTACAAATGGTCTAACTGGGTTCTCTACTGCATTGCCAAGGAAGTCGATCTCCTTCTGCATTAAGTAACCAACTACTGCTGTGTCAACAAGTCCAGCAACACCAACGTTTGAGCAGTGAGCTCTGTGAGCTGTTCCGAATGCATCATTTACAAATACATCACAGATGCTTGCAAGATCCTTAGAGAAAGCCTCTCCGTTCTTTGTCTCTTCAGCTCTGAAACGTGTATTCTCAAGAAGGATTACATCTCCGTCCTTCATAGCGTCAACTGCAGCCTTAACTGTGTCGTCAACAACCTCAAGGCTTGGTACGAACTTAACTTCCTGTCCAAGGAGCTCTGTAAGTCTCTTAGCAACTGGTGCAAGAGTCTTGGTCTGCTTGTCCTCCTCAGTCTTAACCTTTCCAAGGTGTGAGCAAAGGATAACCTTTCCACCGTCAGCGATAAGCTTCTTGATTGTTGGAAGAGCTGCAACAAGTCTGTTCTCGTCTGTAATCTCTCCATTCTTTAATGGTACATTGAAATCGCATCTGCAAAGCACGCGCTGTCCCTTAACATTGATATCATCTACTGATTTCTTGTTTAATGACATTTCTAATTCCTCCTGAATAAAAAATCTACGACCTGACTCTGCCAGGTCTGATACTCCGCCATACAGGGACGAACCTGTATAACAGAAAAACGGAGCCCGGTCCATTAAGACCGGACCCCGTTTAAGGTCTTATAAATACTTATTAGTTAACAAATTAAGCTAACTCAGCGAAGTACTTGATTGTTCTAACCATCTGGCTTGTGTATGAGTTCTCGTTATCATACCAAGAAACAACCTGAACCTCATACAGATCATCAGCGATCTGAGCTACCATTGTCTGTGTAGCATCGAAGAGTGAACCATATCTCATACCAACGATATCTGAAGATACGATCTGCTCCTCATTGTAACCATAAGACTCAGAAGCTGCAGCCTTCATAGCAGCGTTGATGCCTTCCTTAGTTACGTCCTTACCCTTAACAACTGCTGTAAGGATTGTTGTAGAACCTGTAGGTACAGGAACTCTCTGTGCAGAACCGATGAGCTTTCCATTAAGCTCTGGGATAACAAGGCCGATAGCCTTAGCTGCACCTGTTGAGTTAGGAACGATATTAACTGCTGCTGCACGAGCACGTCTGAAGTCGCCCTTTCTGTGTGGTCCGTCAAGTACCATCTGATCGCCTGTGTAAGCGTGGATTGTTGACATGATTCCTGACTGGATTGGAGCATAGTCATTAAGTGCCTTAGCCATAGGAGCTAAACAGTTTGTTGTACATGATGCAGCAGAGATGATCTTGTCATCTGCTGTAAGTGTGTTCTCGTTTACTGAGTAAACGATTGTAGGAAGATCGTTTCCAGCTGGAGCTGAAATAACTACCTTCTTAGCACCTGCATCGATATGAGCCTGTGACTTAGCCTTTGATACATAGAATCCTGTACACTCAAGTACAACATCTACGTCAAGCTCGCCCCATGGAAGGTTCTTAGCGTCTGCCTCAGCATAGATCTTTAATGTCTTGCCACATACTGTGATTGTACCAGCCTCATCATCTGCTGAAACCTGATCAGCGTAATGATACTTGCCCTGTGATGAGTCATACTTTAACAGGTGAGCTAACATTGAAGGCTTTGTAAGATCGTTGATAGCAACAACCTCATATCCCTCTGCGTCAAACATCTGTCTGAATGCAAGACGTCCAATACGTCCAAATCCATTGATCGCTACTTTTACTGCCATTTTCTTATTC
>CAVCCL010000301.1:0-3315 GCA_963600665.1 Bifidobacterium catenulatum
GCGTAATCACATCACCCTTTTTCAGTCCATATTTATAGGAAATGGCTGAGCTGATTGTTACCTTGTCTGCGGAATCAGAAAGTGTCACATCGAAGAACGGATTGTTCTCCTTGATGCCAAGCACTGTCACATCAAAGTTATATCCATAGATTTCCTTCTTCAATGTCTTTGCATAGGCTTCGTAACCACCATCCGGCACTTCTTCGCCCGGATATTTATAGGTATACATATATTCAAATTTTGTATCTGCGACATAATCATCCTGCACGGCACGGCAGTACACATAGATTTCCATCGACATTACCAAAAGCAGGATACTTACAAACATACCGAATACAACCGTAAGTGCTGTCCGTCTCTCACGCAGGATCTGACGGATACGGAACAGCTTCATGAACTTCATGTTGCCGAGCTTCACGTCCTTGCCCTTTGCAACCTTCTGCTCATTTTTCAGCAATGTCAGTACCGGACGCGACAGACGCTTGCGGATAACAAGACTTGTCACGATCAGACATACAATCGGGGGTACGACTACACCATACACGATTGTATAAGGCAGTACCTGCACGGATATTTCTGGCAGAGAGTAATAATTATAGCAATCCTGCATCTGATATTGCACACCAATCTTCGTATATGCAAGGATTGTTCCGATTGTACCACCGATGAACGAGATCAAGGTTGGAAGCAGGATGTAATGCTTCATCAGATCCTTCCGTTTCACACCAAGTGCATAGAGGGCACCAATCACGGCACTCTCCTGATCGATGGAATGTACCACGAATACGGAAAGCACATAGGCGATCAGCACAAGGAGCAGAACACCAGCGATCATACCGATTGTCTTGTTCATCTCCACATCATCACCAGCTGCATGGATACGCACATTGTCCTCTGCCGTTACGAAGAACAGCAGATTACTCGCATCTGCATTGAAGATCTCATCGAGCATATCCTCTGTCTCGTCCTTCAATTCCTGCACGCCATCCTGTACATCTGCCGCACCGTCAGCTGCGTCCGCGGCACCATCGGTATATTCATAGATACCATCGGAAAATGCTTTGAGCTTCTGCAATTCACTCTTCGCATTCACAAGACCAAGCTGCAACATTGCATTGCCTGTAGACTGGATCTGCTTATCTAATACTTCCTCAAAATTATCTGCGGTCAAAGTTTCCACTCCATAGGAGGAAAGCTTGGTGTTTGCCTGTTCGAGATAAGCAGCAAATACCTGATCGGCTGCTTTCTGGAGATCGTGATTATTGTCCGTCAGCTCTGACAATCCATCGGCAAGCTCCTTGGCACCATCGGCAAGCTCGTTAATTCCATCGCGGAATTCATCTTCTCTGCCGAGCGTCCGGTCCCAATACTCCTGAAAATACACATCTGCCACATCATCGGAGGAGAAGGAAAGCTTCTTCAACTCTGCCTTTAATTCATCATCGGTCATCGCATCATTTAACTTGTATGCGTAATAGTATTCCTCAGACTTCGCGCTCTTGCCTTCCTTCTGAAGTGTCGTGTACACCTCATCTGTCACAAATGCCAGACCAAAGTTCAGGCTGTCACAGCTTGTATCGCTGAGTGATTTTAACGGGCTGTCGTAATCCGGTACCGTGCCGATACCGCTTACTTTATATGTACGGTCACCAAGAACAATTGTATCTCCTACGTGTATATCATTTTTCTCTGCATATTTCCGCTCAAGCACAAGCTCATCGTCCGTCTGCGCGAGCTTACCTTCATGAATCGCAATCGTGTCGATCTCGCTACGATTCTTGAACACACGAAGTGTCTTATCCCCATCAACAATATAATCTAAGAAAAACATTTTCTCCAATGTAATTCCCTTATCGGTCAGTGTATCCCACTCGCTTTCCTTCATCGGAACAAAGAGGGAAAACTGTCCGTCTTCGACATTCTGCTTCTCCGCCTCGGCGGTCGTGCCGCGCATGATCGTCTCTGCCGAACCAACAATACTCACAACCATATACATACTGAGAATCAACAAAAATGCGAGTGCCAGATAACGCGGCAGATTCTCTTTGAAATCTCTGAAAATTCTTTTGCGTAATACTTTCTGCATCTTACAAATCCTCCAATTCCGCTGCCGGCACCTTCGTCTCGTTGCAGTAATTCTTCTTGATCTGTCCGTCCTTCAGGATGATAACCTGATCGACCATATCCTTGATTGCATTGTTGTGTGTGACAATGATCATCGTTGTGCCATACTGCGCATTGATCTTCTCCAGCAAAATGAGGATGTCACGGGATGTCTTGGAATCCAGTGCTCCGGTTGGCTCATCACAGAGCAGAAGCTTCGGATTCTTGATGAGTGCACGGGCAATCGCACAACGCTGCTGCTGTCCACCGGACAACTGGGATGGGAATTTGTTCTGATGCTCGGTCAGTCCAAGCACATCCAGAAGCTCATCCATATCTAACGGCTGATCGGTCAGATACTCGCATACCTGAATGTTCTCGCGCACCGTAAGGTTCGGAACCAGATTGTAAAACTGGAAGATAAATCCAAGATAATCTCTACGATAATCAGACAGGGCGTCCATCTTCAGTCCAACCATCTCCTGTCCGTCAACCTGAATCGAACCGGAATCAACGACATCCAGTCCACCGATACAGTTCAGCAATGTAGATTTACCGGAACCACTCGTTCCCTGAATGACACACATCTTTCCCTTCTCGATACCGACCGACACGCCCTTCAATACCTGCATATAGCTGCCGCCCTCACCGTAGCTTTTCTTTACATCTGATACCTCAACATACATCCTCTTGATCCTCCTTGTATTTTTGTTTCCTGCGTAACAGTGTTATGTCTTTGTCTTATAAAAAGCTATGCAGCATATTAATGCGTACATAGCTGATTTTCATTATTGATTCTGGAACATGGCATTCCATCCGCCCAGCAGATAGTTCATAACCTGTTCCATATGCTTCAACGCCTTCTGTTCATCCTTCTCATGTAACAACAGATGAGAAAATGCATTGATCTGCACATGTGCCACCCAATGTAGCGTGTATGCATCCGGCGGCTCCACGCCAAGCATCTTCGCCTGCTCAGCTGCGAATATCTGATACCCTTTCTCCATGATTGCTACGAATTCATCGACACAATTCTCAAATCGTGATCCCTGACTCTTCGTCAGAATCAAAGTGAACATATCGTAATTTGCATACAGGAGATGAATAATCTGTGTGCCTGCAAACATATCATCCTGCATGTTATCTTCTCTTGCCCCCGGAAGCTGTTGCAGCTCCATAAGTTCCTGCCTCATATGCTGCTCCAGCATCTGC
>CAVCCL010000302.1:0-3287 GCA_963600665.1 Bifidobacterium catenulatum
CGGACCGAGAAAATATAGGAACGTAGTTACAGAAATAGCTGAGATGAAGAATGATGCAAAAAAGTACGAGAATAATTTTGATGTAAGCGCAGATTATATGGAGAATAAGATTCAAGATATGATAATCGACATCAATAAAGAAGGTATCGCCAACATGCACTGATATTTGGAGAAAAACAGAGAGGCAGCGTTTGAAGCGGAGGGTTAAAAGGAGGAGTTTATGCGGTTTCGACCATGCATTGATATACATAATGGAGCGGTCAAGCAGATTGTTGGCGGCAGTCTCAGGGATGAAGCGGATTTTGCCAGAGATAACTTCGTTTCGGAGTTGAAAGCAGATTTCTATGCGGAACTGTATCGCCGTAGCGGACTAGTTGGTGGACATATCATTCTGTTGAATCCAGCCGATAGCACCTACTATGCGGCAGATCTGGAACAGGCGAAGCTTGCGCTTGCGGCATATCCACAGGGGCTACAGCTTGGCGGAGGCATCAACGTGGATAATGCAGAGCAGTTTCTGGATATGGGCGCACGGCAGGTAATCGTGACATCCTATGTATTTAAGGATGGGAGAATCAATTATGAGAATCTGAAACGGCTGTCGGGTCTGATCGGCGCGGAGCATCTGGTGCTCGATCTGTCCTGCCGGAAAAAGGATGGCAGATACTATATTGTGACTGATCGCTGGCAGGAATTTACAGAGGAGGTTGTTACACCGGAGACCTTGGACAAGCTGTCAGAATATTGCAGCGAGTATCTGATTCATGCGGTGGATGTCGAAGGTAAATCAGCAGGTATCGAGACGGAGCTTGCAACGATGCTTGGTGCATGGGGCAAACAGCCGATGACGTATGCCGGTGGAGTTGGAAGCTTTGATGATTTAGAGAGTTTGAAACAATGCGGACAGAATTGTATTGATGTGACGGTGGGAAGTGCATTGGATATTTTTGGCGGTGTATTACCATATGAGGAGGTCGTAAAATTTTGTACATAAAACTATAAAAAGAGGGACAAAACGATAGGAGGGTTTATGGTAAAATTCAAGAAGACAGCAGCGGCTGTTGCGACAGCTGTGCTTGCGCTTTCTCTATGCGCATGTGGAGGAAAGGCAGACGAGGCGACGACAGAGCAGACCACCGGTGGCAGTGCAACCGTGACAGATGCAGCGACGTCAACAATCGAGGACGATGGCGACTGGATAACGACCGAGCAGGAGGTTGTGGAGGATGACCGGTTCACAACGGTGGAGGGCGCAGATGCTATCGGTGTGACCTTTGATGATGGTACAGATGGCTTTACGAGCTATACGAACAATGGTAATTTTACGATGTCCGCGGGAAATGGAGAGCTGGTCTGTGACATTACAAAGAGTGGACCACTTGAGCATAGCTGCCAGATTTATTACGATGGCTTCACGATGGCAAAGGGCTGTGTCTATACGATGAGCTTTGATGTCAGAAGTGATATTGAGCGTGTGATACAGTGGCGCGTACAGGTAAACGGCGGCGATTATCATGCCTATGCGAGTGATTTCATCACAGTTGGACCTGAGACACAGACGATCACAAAAGAGTTTACGATGGAAGAAAATTCCGATCCGGCTCCAAGATTTGTTGTCAATATGGGAACACAGGAAGGTCAGACCGAGGTGACGGAAGCACACAAGATTTACTTCGATAACATTTCCCTGTTTGTAACAGACAGCTCAAATGCGGAGAAAATCGTTGGCGCACCACAGCCGATTCAGGTAAAGGTAAATCAGGTTGGTTACAAGCCGGACGATACGAAGACGGTAATTGTGACATCCAAGGACGATGAAAAATTCAAGATTGTAGATGCGGAGACAGAAGAGACAATGTTTGTCGGTGCATACGGAGAGCTTTCGTATGATAAGTCTGCAGAGTCTAATGTGAAGCATGGTGATTTCACAGAATTTAGGACACCAGGTACATACAAGATTATTTCCAGTCCATCCGGCGCGTCATATGAGTTCTCCATCGGGGACGATCTGTATGATGATGTGTATAAGGATGTTGTGCTGATGTTATACAAGCAGCGTTGCGGAACAGAGGTGACAAAGGATATCGCCGGAGATTTCGCACACGAGGCATGTCACATGCAGGAGGCAACTGTTTACGGAGATACATCTGGAACAAAGATCGATGTATCAGGCGGCTGGCATGATGCTGGTGACTACGGAAAGTATGTTGTGTCTGGAGCAAAGACCGTGCAGGATCTCTTCCTTGCTTACGAGGATTATGGTCAGACTGCCGATGATCTGGGAATCCCAGAGAGCGGAAACAAGACACCAGATCTTCTGGATGAAGCAAAGTATGAGCTTGACTGGATGCTCAAGATGCAGGATGCAGCAAGTGGCGGTGTTTACCATAAGGTAACAGCACTTGTATTCCCGGAGACGGTACTTGCAGTTGATGAGACGGATGATATGGTGCTTGCACCGATATCCTATGCAGCGACAGCTGATTTCGCAGCTGTTATGGCAAAGGCATCTATACTCTATGCAGAATACGATGCAGATTTTGCAAAGAGCTGTCTGGATGCGGCAACGAATGCGTATGCATTTTTGGAGGCAAATCCAGATATGAAGGGATATGAGAATCCAGAAGACCTTGTAACAGGTGCATATGATGATACACATCTTGCAGACGAGACACTTTGGGCTTCAGCAGAGATGTATATCGCAACAAAGGATGCAAAATATTTAAGCGCGACAAAGACAGCACTTGACAGCAACTATCTGACAGGCTTTGGCTGGGCAGATATCGGAAGCTATGCACTGTATGATCTTGCAAAGACGGAAGGTGTGGATGCAGACGTGGCAAAGACAGCGAAGGAAAAGCTGCTTGCAGACGCAGATGAGACACTTTCAAAAGCAGAGGCAGAGGGCTTCTTCACAGGTATGGGTGTGACATATCCTTGGGGAAGTAATATGACGATCGCCAACAAGGGCATGGAGCTTCTGGCTGCAGCAAACCTGACAGGCGAGGCCAAGTATACAGAATATGCGCAGAAGATGCGTGACTATATCTTCGGTGTGAACCCAACTGGATACTGCTATGTAACCGGATATGGTTCCCTTACACCAAATGCAACACACCACAGACCATCACAGGTATTGAAAGAGACAATGCCGGGTATGTTGGTCGGCGGTGCCAATAACAATCTGAACGACCCATATGCAAATGCCGTTCTCTACGGAATTGCACCGGGACGTGCGTATGTGGATAATGAGCAGTGCTATTCATGTAATGAGGTAACGATTTACT
>CAVCCL010000303.1:0-2595 GCA_963600665.1 Bifidobacterium catenulatum
ATTCCTGATGGACGAGCCTCTGTCAAACCTGGATGCAAAGCTTCGTGTACAGATGAGAATCGAGATTTCAAAGCTGCATCAGAGATTAGGTACAACCATCATTTACGTAACACATGACCAGACCGAGGCTATGACTCTGGGTACCAGAATCGTCGTTCTGAAGGATGGTGTTATCCAGCAGGTAGATACTCCGCAGAACCTGTATGATAAGCCGGCTAACAAGTTCGTTGCTGGATTCATCGGATCTCCGCAGATGAACCTGATCGATGCTAAGGTTGTTCAGGTAGGCAATCAGGTACATGTTCAGTTTGGTAACGCTGATATCACTCTGCCGGATGAGAAGGGTAAGGTTCTGGTTCAGAAGGGTTATGTTGGTAAGGAAGTTTCCTTCGGTATTCGTCCAGAGGATATCCATGATGGCGATATGAGCAACTATCCGGGTGCAACTATCACAGCGACTATCCGTGTATATGAGCTTCTGGGTGCTGAAGTATTCCTGTATTTCGATATCAATGAGACAAGCTTTACCGCTCGTGTAAACCCAAGAACAACTGCTAGACCTGGCGATACTCTGACACTTGGTCTTGACCTGAGCAGAATCCACATCTTCGATAAGGACAGCGAACTGGTTGTATTAAACTAATCGAAGCTGTTTAAGAAGTTTTGAGGGGAAATGTAAAAAAATTACATTTCCTCTTTTTTTTTCTCTAAAAATGTTATACAATATAGAGAGAAATGGCGGTAAGCTGTGAAAACTATAAGCTGCTATGGCGGCGGAATGTGAGGAAAGTATGATTTCGAACCAGATTTTGCAAAGTACGATTGAAGGGCTGAAAAATATCGCACGAATTGATTTATGCGTATGTGATACCGACGGAAACATGCTGGCATCTACGTTTGGTGATCCGGAGATTACCACGGATACCATCGTGAATTTTACACTGTCACCGGCAGACAGTCAGGTGGTTGCTGGATTCCAGTTTTTTAAGGTATTTGATGAACACCTGTTGGAATATGTAATGTTGGCAAAGGGCAGCAGTGATGATGTCTATATGGTAGGAAAGATTGCAGCGTTTCAGATACAGAACCTGTTAGTTGCGTACAAGGAGCGTTTTGACAAGGATAATTTTGTTAAGAATCTGCTTCTTGATAACTTGTTGCTGGTAGATATCTATAATCGTGCAAAGAAGCTTCATATTGAAGTATCTGCAAAGCGCATTGTGTATGTAATTGAGACAAAGAATGAGAAGGATGTCAACGCACTCGAGACAGTACGCAGTCTGTTTACCGGTAGAGTGAAGGATTTTATCACAGCAGTGGATGAGAAGAATATCATCGTGGTACGCGAAGTAAAGCAGGGGGAGACTGCTGAGGATCTTGAAAAGACTGCACAAGTGATGGTAGATATGCTTAACACAGAGGCGATGAGTCAGGTACATGTTGCATATGGAACTGTTGTAAACGAGCTTAAGGAAGTATCCCGATCCTACAAAGAAGCTAAGATGGCACTTGATGTTGGAAAGATCTTCTTCAGCAACAAGAATGTTGTTGCATATTCAAAGCTTGGTATTGGTCGTCTGATTTATCAGCTCCCGATTCCGCTGTGCCGTATGTTTATTAAGGAAATCTTCGATGGCAAGTCTCCGGACGAGTTTGACGATGAGACACTTACAACAATCAACAAGTTCTTTGAGAATAGTCTGAATGTGTCTGAGACATCCAGACAGCTGTACATTCATAGAAATACGCTTGTATATCGTCTGGACAAGCTTCAAAAGAGCACCGGACTGGATCTGCGTGTATTTGAGGATGCGATCACATTCAAGATTGCCCTCATGGTTGTTAAGTATATGAATTATATGGAGAAAAACTAAGTCTTTAAGGTAGGGAACGAGGGGGAAACGGACACAAGGGTCTGTTTCCCCTTTTGGTTTACTATACAAAAGTATGGATCGATTAAATTTGGTTATGCTGAAAATAACGACAAATCTGATTGTTCAGAAGAAAGGTGGATATTGGTGGAAGATAAAGAGACAAAACCAAGAAAGAAACGAAGTACTTTTGCGGCAGGCATGGCAGTCGGAGCAGCAGTGGCACTTCTTGGCTGTTCCATTGTGGGTGTCTATGTGAATGTGCGTTCTCGCTATGGTGCGCTTCATACGGCGTATGCAGCGAATGGAACAGTGGAAACTTCGTCAACGGAACTGGAGTCGGAAAGCAAAGAAGCGATCAGTGATGAACTCACGAGTAAGTTAAAATTTCTTGAGCAATGTGTGGATCAGTATTTTTTGTTTGATACGCCGGATGCACAGGATTATCAGGATGAAATTTACAAGGGCTTTATGAATGCACTCGATGACCCGTATTCCTGTTATTACACGGCAGATGAGTACGAATCAATGATGGAGTCCACAAGCGGCAGTTATGAGGGGATTGGCGTGGTTGTATCACAGAATGTTCAGACAAAATTGATCACCGTAGTGCGTCCGTTTGAGGGTTGCCCTGGTGCCGAGGCTGGTATGCTGCCGGGTGACGTACTAGTTGAAGTGGCAGGAAATGATGTCAGTGATACAGATGTCAGCACCGTTGTTTCCT
>CAVCCL010000303.1:2687-3282 GCA_963600665.1 Bifidobacterium catenulatum
CGGTAGAGAGAAGAAAGATCGAAGTGCCGACTGTTGCCTACGAGATGCTGGATGATAACATCGGTTATGTTCAAGTTACAGAATTTGACGAAGTTACATCGGATCAATATATTGCAGCTGTGGATGATTTAAAGGCGCAGGGTATGGAAGGATTAATTGTTGATATTCGCGATAATCCGGGCGGACTCTTAAGCTGTGTTGTCGAGATGCTTGATTATATGCTGCCAGAGGGTACTCTTGTTTATACCGAGGATAAGAACGGCGAGGGCGAGACATACACTTCAGATGCCGAGCATTATTTTGATCTGCCGCTTGCTGTGCTTGTCAATGGAAACAGTGCGTCTGCATCTGAGATTTTCTCCGGTGCGATTCAGGATTACAAAGCTGGCACAATTATAGGAACTCAGACATTTGGAAAGGGAATTGTGCAGAGCATCCTGCCATTCAATGATGGAAGTGCAATCAAGATTACGGTGTCTCGCTACTTTACACCGAATGGTGTCTGCATCCACGGTACGGGTATCACACCGGATATTGAAGAGGAGTTAGACGAGGAACTTAAGACGAAACTAACCATCGAAAAGGACGAAGATAA
>CAVCCL010000304.1:0-3215 GCA_963600665.1 Bifidobacterium catenulatum
GTCAGTGCCTTCATGCCATGGTGCTCGGATTTGTGCATCCTACCACCGGCAAATATCTGGAATTTTGCGCGCCGCTTCCCGAGTATTTCGAACAGCTGCTTGAGCAGCTTCGATAAAGGCATGATATATTGAATTTTGCACAAGGTACATTTATAATATTGGTTATAGTGTCAAAACTTATCTCCCATGACATGCTGCGACGCGCAGTCAGTCCCTTTAGGGGTATGTCGATGGAAGATAGAGTTTATATCTCACTTCATAAACAGGAGGAGCAGTCATGGGTAAATTTGTAATTACAATAGGCCGTCAGTCAGGTTCAGGCGGTCGTGAGATAGGTATGAAGCTGGCTGAAAAGCTCGGTGTAAAATGCTACGATAAGGAGCTTATCACAAGAGCGGCTAAGGAAAGCGGTCTTGCCGAGGAGATCATCGATACTCATGACGAAAAGCCCAACAAGAGCTTTTTATATTCACTGGTTATGGATTCGTATGACATGGGATTCGGCGGCGGCTACACCGATATACCGCTGAGCCACAAGGTGTTTCTGGCGCAGCTTGATGCCATCAAAAAGATCGCTGACGAGGAGTCATGTGTCATCGTAGGCCGCTGTGCTGACTACGCACTTGAGGGCAGAGACAATCTTGTCAGAATCTTCATTACAGGCGACGAGGAGCATAGAATCGCAAGGCTTGAGAGAACATACAATCTGAACACGGATGATGCCAAGGCTCTGATGAAGAAAAAAGACAAGGAGCGTTCAAGCTACTACAACTATTATTCAAGCAAGGACTGGGGCAAAGCAGACAGCTATGATCTGTGTCTTAACTCCGGACTGCTTGGTGTTGACAAGTGTGTTGAAGGTCTGTATGCATTCATCAAATACACAGTTGATACGAAAGGTTGAACAAAATGGATAAAACCTCTGAGGCATTGATATATGAAAGGCTCGGTGAGACAGGCGTCATTCCGGTTGTCGTTATTGATGACGCAAAAGATGCTGTGCCGGCTGCCGAGGCTATATATGCCGGAGGCATATCTGTCATGGAGATAACATTCCGTACAGATGCAGCAGCTGAGGCGATCAGAAATGTCAGCAAATGTTGTCCTCAGATGATGGTGGGTGCCGGAACAGTACTGACTCTCGATCAATGCGAGGCAGCCATTGATGCAGGAGCACGCTTTATCGTATCCCCGGGGACAGATCCCGAAATAGCCGGATGGTGCTCAAAAAATCACATAGCCATGACTCCCGGTGCAGTCACATCTACAGAGATCATGGCCGCCATGAAGTACGGCTTTAAGATTCTGAAATTTTTCCCGGCAGGAGCTATGGGCGGCGTCACAACAATGAAGGCGCTGACAGGACCCTTCGGAGATGTACGGTTTATACCAACCGGTGGTGTTGGCAAGTCAAATCTGTCCGAATATCTCTCAGCGCCCTTCGTATGGGCTGTCGGCGGAAGCTGGCTGTGTTCCAAAGGTGACATAGCTTCAAAAAATTTCGAGAAAATCACCGCAAACTGCCGCGAAGCCGTCGCCATTGCGCGGGCATGCAGAGGTTAAGACTTGAATAAATGAAGAATATTGATACAGGACGCGGCCTTCGCAGGATTCAGAAGGCTGCGTCAATGTATATTAGAAGCGATGACATAGCAGATTTCTGCAGATTTGCTGTCTTTCTTGCAGTAGCCTGCTGTATGTTTTATATAACCAGAGTCGGGTGCCCGATAAGATTTTTAACCGGAATATCATGTCCGGGCTGCGGTATAAGCCGCGCTCTCATCGCGTTGTTAAAAGGCGATGTTGCGTCAGCATTTTACTACCATCCGCTTTTCTGGCTTCCGATGGTTATTGTTGTGCTGTGGTTTTTCCGGCGCAAATGGAGCGGAGCACAGGTGCGGCGGTTTCTGATTGCCTGCATCATATTGTATCTTGCGGTATATATGATCCGAATGGTCACAGGCAGCAATATCGTGGTGTGCCGTCCTCAGGACGGTATGATCGCAAGAAGCTTTAATTATCTGTTTAAGCTGATTCAGTACAAGCAGAGCTAGAATAACAAGGAGGATAAAGTATGTTCTGTAAGGAATGCGGTGCCAAGCTTGAGGACGGAGCCAGATTCTGTCAGGAATGCGGCACAGAAGTAGAGCAAGAGACCGCTGAGAGAACTGATAGTGTGTATAAAGAGGCATTTGAACAGGCAAAGTCTGATATAAAAAACGGAGCAGAAAGAACCAGTGCACAGGCAAAGGACTTTATAAACAAAGCGGAGAGCAAGGCAAAGGAGACCTTCGACGCGGCAGGAAGCGCCATGGGATCTGCCGTAACCGATGTGGAAAATACTCTCGGCAATGCTGTCGGCTCGTCTAAGAAATCTGCTGCAAAATCGGATCCGTCAGGCAGACCGCTTGCCACCGATCGCAATGTGATCGCGTATGTTCTTTTAAGTCTGATCACATGCAACATCTATGCGTATTACAACATATATGCTATCGCAAGAGATGTGAATATCGCATGCTTTGACGATGATGAGAACACCCCGGGGCTGCTCGTGTATATACTGCTGTCAATAGTGACATGCGGCTTCTACAATCTCTACTGGCTGTACAAGCTCGGCAACAGACTGTTCAAGAACGCGGCTTATTACGGCATCGAGATGGAAGAGGACGGCTCCCATATACTTCTCTGGAAGATACTCGGAATATTTATCTGCTGCATCGGATCGTTTTACGGCGACTACATACTGCTGAAGAATACGAACGCGATCTGCGATGCATACAATAAAAAATACGGATGTGAAGCGTAAGGACATCACATGAACAAATACTTAGCCGGATACGGAAAAACCGTATCCGGCTAATATAGGTGAGAATATGGACATCAGAGAAAAGAAAAGCAGTAAAAGCATTGTCGTGAACATGTCGGAAGGATCTGTCCTGGGGCATATCATGGGCTTCGCACTGCCTATGCTTTTGGGATATCTGTTTCAGCAGTTTTACAGCATGGTTGATACCATAGTGGTCGGGAAATATCTTGGAGTGCATGCCCTTGCAGGCGTCGGCTCCACAGGCGCCATAAACTTCATGATCATAGGCTTTTGCACCGGAATATGCGCCGGCTTCTGCATACCTGTATCCCAATGCTTCGGTGCCAATGATATGCACAGAATGCGTCAGTTCATAGCCAATACAATATGGATATCGTCCGTACTGTCT
>CAVCCL010000305.1:0-3177 GCA_963600665.1 Bifidobacterium catenulatum
ACAGTGATGCGAAGAATGAAGTTGACGATCAGTTCGCCATAGCCTGGGCTTTGAAGGCTACTAAGAGAATGAGTGTGGAAGCAATCTATGCAGCTCCATTCTCATATACGTGCATGCAGAAAATTCGTGTTGATGCAGGACTTCCAGAAAGCATTGGAAACGTTACTCCTCGGGAGGGAATGTATCTCAGTTACGATGAGATACAGAGGATTTGTTCTCTTTCCGGTTCCTGCGTTCCCGTTTTGCATGGTGCTGATCGATATATGAAAGGTAGTGAGCCTGTTCTGAGTGAGGCTGTCATGGATCTCATTCAGAGGGCAAGGAATAATGACGGGGTGCTCTATGTTGCCGCCTGCGGAGTGCTTACCAACATTGCTTCTGCTTTGATTGCCGCTCCTGATATCGTTGAGAAGATAGTCGTTGTCTGGCTCGGCGGGCAGCCGTCCGGATTCGGCCATATGATTGAGTTTAATGTAATGCAAGATGTAAAGGCTGCACAGACAGTTTTTGACTCGGGAGTTCCTCTTGTAATAATCCCATGCATGAACGTTGCATCCATGATAAGTGCCACGGAAAGTGAACTAAAAAATAATCTCAGCAGAGTGAATCCTCTCTGTGATTATCTTTATGACATTGTTGCAGATGAGTTCTCAGACATAAAAGCAGAAAAGGAATTCATGCTTCTCGACAGGTTTGGCTATCTTCGGGGAAGAGAGGATTCTCCGGAAGAATATCTTTCGCAGTTCAATACTTCACATATAAGCTGGAGTAGGATACTCTGGGATACGGCGGTCACTGCATTTCTGGTAAATCCATGTTGGTTGCCGTCGCGGATGGTACCGGCTCCTGTCCTTAATGATGATCTGACTATAGGATTTGATGAAGATAGGCATACAATACGCGAGGTTACATTTGCTTGGCGTAATTTTATTTTGGGAGATATGTTCCATGCTCTTGGAACATGAAAAAAGATAAGGATGGGTAGCTATGATGAAACCAAGACAGTATAACACTACAATTGATATCACTCTTAATGAGTATCGGAAATCGCATGTTTCGGCCATGCCTGAAGCAACTGTGACAGGAGAAGGGTTGACAATTCAATATCCGTCTATCTCTCAAACAACGATTGCCCAGGGACGTGATTTTTATATAATTGGACAGATTACCAAGTTGCTTCCAGATAACTCTTCAATGAATGTGAATGTGCGAGAACGTGTTACGGGCAATATCGTCCGTAACGTTCATGCCCAGGTCAAGAACAACGAAAAGGGTATGTATGTTGATTATCCGAATATTTCGATTACAGGAGACAAGGAAGCTTTCCGGAAATCATGCATGCCAGACTTGGTATATGATGGCACAGATCTTAACTCTTTTGCCAACTCTTGTATAAAAGCTTATTTCACAGATAATGTGTTTACTTGTCTTATCTACGGAGGAACTCCTGTGGAGGATGTTTCTCCATATGATGAGAACGGAATCAAGATGGATGTGCTACCGTTTGGAGACTATGTTATCGAAGTTACAATAGGGCCTTATAGTGTTTCGATGGATATTAGGATTGATGACATAGCAAACAAGATTCTTGCTCGTTTTCATCCGATGAATCACAGGCAGAATGTAATTGATGAAGCTGAGAAAATGGGATATACGATGTTCCTTGACCCGTTTCCAGGCTACTGGGACACTCAGATGTTTAATCCGGAATGGGGTGTCAATTATATTGCGGACAATCCCCGGCGTTGGAAGCAGAATGATGCTCTTGAATACAAAGGAGGGAGAATCCAGACGTATATCTATGATACGAAAGCTTCAAGCACGTCCTTTTCCGTCGAGCTTGGGTATATGCAGTACAATGGTGTGGTGGAAAACCCCGAACGTATTGCTGTGCACTATTATGATTCGGGAGATCCTGTGACACCAGATGGTAAGACAAAGGGGAAATTCACTGAGTTCCATAATCCAAAGGGAACGAACTGGGGGCCGATGCGTTTTACAAGAGTCGACATCATGACAGATATGGCGCATAGCAATATTGAGGAAGAATACAGTCCGACGAAAATCAGGAGCATAGCGTGTGACCTTGAGCACATTCCTCTCAAGAATCCAGATGACGACCAAGTGACCTGGATTCGTATCATGGGCGTTCTGAGACCACTCCAGAGTGGAAATGTCATATACAACAAGGATTCTTCTACCTATACCTATACGAATGGTGTAAGGGGTGTCCAGTATATCCTGGAAGATGACAAGCAAGCCACATACCGATTCGATGCTGAGGATAATTATGGCATAAACCTTACGAGATGCTTTAAGGATGGAAGTACGGAAACATCTGTTCTAGAGTTTGCGCATATCATTCCACTTCTTTCTACGACAATCAGGGGGACGGAAAAACTTTATCTGAAGTATCGTGTCGTTACAGACAGTGACAAATACTTGCCGGAAACGGGAGGGTACATACACATTGCAACCTTTGAGGTTTTATAACATTCAGAAAGTCTGTGTTTATAGAAATGAAGCCAGTTTTTCTCTATAGTCCTCAAGAGTGGACAGTTATGACGGATTATTGTGTATAACAGGGGTGGACAAAAGTGTCTCAGCAATCGAATTGGTAGCCGTGTCTGTTAAATTGGCCACAAGGGCATTTTAATTTCGTGCAGAGCTCAGTTTTTAAATTTTTTTATGCAAGATGTTCCCTTGTGTCAAAGCCTTCTCAGAATTTCCTCTGTCTGCTTCTCGTCGTCGATTTGTGATATCTCAAAGGCTTTCTTACCTGCGTCCTTAATTGATGCGCCTATATGATAGAGAGTCTTCCTATCGAGTATCATGAACCTGTCATGGAACTCTGATGTGTGCTTTACAGTAAGGGTAGGGTATTCCTTGTTGAAGGAGTCAATTTCACTCTCTGTCAGCTTTGAGTGTTTCTCGGTCGTGTAGATTTCAACCTTCACCCCCTCTTTCTTCTTGGAGAGAAGATCAAGCGTTGCTGTATCTGTATAGCCGTCGATAAGGATGATTTCCTTATCAGCAGTCCTGATGATGTCGGCTATACAGGAGAAGGCATCAAACATCTGACCCTTAAAGAAGAGGACGGCTTTCTTCGGCCTTGGCCGCTCAAGCTCTTTAAATATTGCCTTGAAGTTATTATCTGCTTCAAGTTTATATTGCAAC
>CAVCCL010000306.1:0-3174 GCA_963600665.1 Bifidobacterium catenulatum
CAATGACGCTATCAATGCACCGACCAACAAGTTTTTCTGTGTTATACACAGGAACGATTGCAGAAATCGTCATGCGCTTACCCTCACTTTCATATCTTTACATCTTTGAATTTTCACATCTTCATCTCAGCGAGCATTCTATTTGAAAACAACCTTCTCGCCGTTACTTGTTTTTTCTATCATTTCCTGCCTTGAAACCGTGTTCAGATCCCATGCGTAAGGCTTTGATTTCTCAGCAAACTTTTCCCACGTAGAAATTACATTATCCACAATTGTCGCCCACACACATGATTACAGAGCGTGCTCCGATGAAGCAGTTATTCCCAATGGTAATCTTTCCAAACAAATCTGTGGTGTTCGGTAACACCTTACTTATGCCGTTGTCGTGTGTGACAAACTCAACATGACCAGCGATCATAGTACCAAGACCAATGGAAACGGGGTGCGGTTCATTAATGGCTATATTGCTGCATATATTTGTCCATAGGTCAGTACCCCCGACTTTTTTGGGATGGGTTTCAAATGCTTCAGACTAGCCGCCCAGCGTCACTCCACGCTTCATAAACCACTTATTGAGAGTTTCCTTATGTTTATCACGGCGTAGTTTTCCGTGAAGTTTGGCTAGAAAATATCCTACTGATGGGTTCATAATCTTCATCTCCTCAATACCTTCTGATACAAGAACTTCTGAAATCCCACTGGCAAGACATACATGCCCAACTGTGCAACAGCAACCATCAGAAATTCTCCAAAAGAGTTAAATCCAGACTTCCAAGCCTTGTATCTAATTTCAATCAGTATCTTTGTATTCAGCCAAGACTTACGCTTCTTATAAGTACCTTCGTCAAAGCGGAATCGGAATACGGGCTCGGCCAGATTCATGCAGGTTACACCATTAGACAACATCTTAATCCAAAGATCTGTATCTTGATTTTTTCTATAATCCGAATAACAGCCGACTGCCTCAACGGCTGATTTTCGATACATGACTGTGGGATGATTAAAAGGATCTCTCTTCTTAGCAAATCTATATATTTCATCATTTGTCAGAGGTACTTTTCTCTCACCGACTATGTTGTCAATCGTCCCCACAAACTCCAGTACCGGACAGCCAATAATATCGAGTTTAGTATTTTGCTCAAACTCCCTAACTTGAAGCTCGCATCGCTCAGGCAAGGAATAGTCGTCTGAATCCATTCTGGCAATCAGTTCATTTTTTACTACTTTGATTCCTTCATTCAAGGCTAATCCCAAGCCTTTATTCTGTGGCAACTGTACCTGAACTATCGGTGCTCCCGCCGCCACATGCTCATCTATAACATTTTGCAGTGATTCTACAATTGGTCCATCTTTCACAAGCACAATTTCATCCGGTGGATAGGACTGTTTTATCATGCTATCAAGTGCCAATGAAAAATACTCCGGATTATCTTTTGTGTAGACTGTCATTAAAACAGAATACTTTTCCATACAGTGACTACTCCCTTTTCAGCGGCCGCAGCCACTTTTCTATATAATCTGCAACAAATACTTAAGCCTTGAATATTCGAGCAGCAAGACGATGAATTACTCTTCTATTTCTTCCCGATACCCGCTACTTCTCTGGCATTCTCATGCGAAGGTGTGTCATAATCCTTCCCGCACACCGCAAGCACGGTTCTGAACATGGTAAGTATCTCTCTGAGAAATCTGAATCGTCTTACACTTTCAAGATTCCATTTCATCTTCTCCGGCAGTACTTCCTCGACATACACTCTATCCACATCATCCGCTGCACTCAGCAGCCGATCCTCATCCTTATATCGGATACTCGCTTCACTTGTAATCCCGGCGGGCATCAGCAGTGTGGCATAATACTCATCTCTATACTTCTCAACATACTTGACCGCCTCCGGCCTTGTGCCGACGAAGCTCATATCTCCACTCAGCACATCAAACACCTGGGGCAACTCATCCAATCTTAGCCCTCTGAGCTTTGCGCCCACCCTTGTGATCCTGCTGTCATGCCCGACCGTCACTGCAGTACCGATCTTATCTGCATTGCTCACCATGGTACGGAATTTATGTATCCTAAAGTGTTTTCCATAGCTCGTGACTCGCTCCTGCCGATAAAGTACAGGTCCCTTGGAATCAAGCTTTATCATCACAGCGATGACCGCCATGGGAATAGCGAGAATAACAAACAGTATCAGTGCTACAACAAAATCAAATATCCTCTTCAGGACAAGCTGGCATCGTTTTTTATTTAAAATCTCCCAATACGGACGAACCTCCGCAGTCTTCATAAACTCCGGCAGCTCATCCCAGTTCCGTAAGACCATCCACAACTTCTCCTGTTTGTTTTTATTCCATATCCAAGAGCCTATCCATGTGCCTATCGTATTGTTAATTACATCATCAAACTCGGTATAGCCGAGTGCGCCAATATACTGGGCGGTCTCAATCAGTATTGAAAAAACCAAGCCTATCAGCACACTTCTCCGTCCGAAGATGCTGCCGCAAGCAAATCCAAAAGGAACGAAAAGCAGGATGTTAAGGGCTATGTCATGCCACATTCCGTTCTGTAGTTCCCAGAACGCGCCCTTGAAGATTCGCTTCGCGCCGATGTCTCTTGTTAGGATCGTGAAGTAGAGAATTACTGCCACCGAGCAGATAAGGAAGAAAACCTTCCGCTTATCTCTACTCATACCTTTTGTACGACTTCCCGCACCACTTCCTTCAAGCACTCGCACACATACTCCACATCCTCGTCGGACAGCAGCGTATGGAACGGCAGCGTGACTAAGTTCTTATAGTAGGCATAAGCATTCGGATACTTCTCAATCCCGCCGCTCATTTCCTTATATGCCGTCATCATGGGCAACGGCTTGTAGTGGACGTTGGTTGCCACACCTTTTTCTGCCATGAGTTCTATAATCCTGTTTCTATCTTCTACATCAATTCCGGGGATGCGGATGAGATAGAGATGGTTTGATGAGTCCATAGCACTTGTATGGTGAACCATGTGGCTGATGCCCAGGTTCTCGCAGGTCTCATCGTACTTCTTCATGATCTGCATTCTTCTCTCAAGCAGACCCGGATACCTATCAAGCTGTCTTAAGCCAATCGCCGCCATGATGTCCGTCATATTGCACTTGTACCAAGGACCGATGATGTCATATTCCCATGCGCCGA
>CAVCCL010000307.1:0-3123 GCA_963600665.1 Bifidobacterium catenulatum
CCTTGAACTTGGAAAGCTGGCCCAAGAGGATAATCTTTGATTTGTCTGCTTCTGTCATAATAATTAAGTTTAAAATAGTTTTTCAATATCATTGTCTGTAGCCACATCCCTGCTTTCCAACTGTTTGGAACCAATAATGTTCTCACATTCCTTGATGCTTTCCTCAGTAAGATAGCCTGCATCATTGATGAAGCTGCTGAGGTAGACAGAAACAGTGGGAAGCTCAATGTGCTCCGAAGACTCTACAGACTCCCATTTATCATTAATAAAAAGATAGAAAGCAAACAATCCATTCTCAGGCTTTGCCCACAGCACCTTTGTGCTCTTAGGCTCCTGAGCTGTAAAGGAAATCTGCTTGATGCTCTTGAGTATATTGGGATTGATTATCATATCTGACTGACTTTAAATTAAAATAAACAGGAAGGGGGGGGGTACTAATCCCTCCCTCCCGTATTACTTATTCATCCACTACAGCTTTTTCCTCAGAAGTCTCAGCAGTAGGAACTACATTGTCAGTACCCTTGATGCTAAGACCTGTAGCAGTGTTGATAGCCTTTACAAGGGCATTGATTACATCTGCACTCTCAGAGACAATGGTAATGTCCTTCTCTGAGCGGTAGCTGTTGACACCCTCATCAGTAAATGCAAAGTGAACCTCAAGCACATTGTACTGCTTGGTTGGGTCAACAAGATACTTGGTATCAATGTTGTTAGGCCAGCCAATCTGCCTGTACTGGTCACCTCTCTCACCCATGCAGAACCACTCAAGGTCAGCAATCTTCTTGCCATTGCCGATACCTGTAGAGCCTACCACAGCTGTTGCCTTTGCAGGGGTCTTGTCAGTTACAGTACCCCAAATCTCATCAGCACCATCCACATAGATTGTGGTTGGAACAATGTCAAAGTATACTGGCTCCTGAGCCTGTGTACCCAATGTCCAGGGCTGCTCCTTCTCAGTGATGAGAACACCGTCAGTGGTAGTCTCAAACTTCAGATAGGGGTTGCTGTCCTTTGTGGCACCCAGCTCCCTTGAAAAACCGAAGTTCAATGCCTTTACCAAAGCCTCGTAGAACTTGGAAGGAGTAGTATTCATCTCCTTGGTGGCATGGACTGCCACATCCTTGAAGTACTGGTCCTGGTCACTCATGCCATAGAACTGGCGGAAGTTAATGCGGAGGATATAGTCCTGGCCTACTACAGGCTTGCCCTCATTGACATCTGCACTAAGGCTTACCAGCACACTCTTCAAGGGTGTAACCATATCTGCTGCTGAGACAGCCTTCACATAGCTGAGGTTCTTCACCTGGATTCTGTCACTCTTGAGTACAGTGTCTGCACCCTTCACAATGAAATACAACTCCTTGTCAACGCCATTGTCAATGCTCTTGAGCTGGATTGCACCAGCCTTGGATGTCTCACTTACTGTATCTGCCCCCTCAGTGGCAACATAGAACTGGCGGTTCTGGTTTGTTGAAAAAACACTCATTTTACATATATATATTAAGTTAAACTTTGCCCATCATGGACAGGCATTAATTATCTCTTCCTTCTTGGTTTATACCATAGCCCTTGCTCTGTAGAGCCATCCTCACTGCAAGCTCCAATATCCTCTGGTGCAGTGCCTCATGCAGCTTGCACTCAGTCACCTCACTGACATTGTCTATGGAGAGGCTGTCAGGCAGATTCTCAAGAATGATGGGATTCAGTTTCCTGAGATACCTCACATAGTAGGTGGATATGGTATACTTGCAGATAATCTCTACATTACCCTCTGAGAGGTCAAGCCTCAAAGCCCTTCTGCTGTTGACTCCTCTGAATGGATTGTCCTTTATGCTAAGGTACTCATCCTGTTTGGTGGGGTATACCTTCAGGACTGACTCTCCACACTTCCCCTTTCTTGCAATCACCTGCTCCAATGTGATGAACCAAAGATCATCAGGGAGGGTGAAGAAGGTGGAGGTACTTGCAAGACCCAATGGAGTACCTGTAGTGTTGGTAATAGGCTTTAAGTACCTCTCAGCTACAAGTGAAGCCAAATACCTTCTCATTTCCTCTGTACTCTCAAAGGATTCCCCATAAGGGTTCTTGCCATTGTAGAGACTGAGAACAAGTTCCTTCTGTGCCTTGGTAAGGAATACGGATTTCTCATACTCATCAAGCACAATGGTCTGCCTTGATGCCTCGTCTCCAAACATTGCTTTAGTGCTATAGCTGTTGAGGAGAGTGTCAAACTGGTCACTAAATTCCTGTGTAGTCATGCCTTACCTCCTTGATTATTCACTCCTCGTACCTGCCTGCATCACTGGCTGCAAGTTCTCCTGTCCAGTAGTAGTCCAAGCTATCTTGGCAAGCTCCACTGCCCTTTGCAGTATCTCCTCATGCAGGATAGGGTCAAGCTCACACTCTGTTGTTTCACTCTTGCCTTCAATGGTAAGGCTATCAAGATTTGATACAATAATGGGGTTGGGTCTCCTTATGTACCTGATGGTATAGTTGGAGAGGGAGTCAGAGGGACCAATTACTATATCAGCCTTGTTTGCAGTGTCATTATTGATGAGCCTCCATGCCTGGTATTTCAAGGGTCTCTTGTAGGGTTTGCTCATCAGCCTTGAGTACTCGTCAAACTTGATGGGAATCACCTGTAGCAGAACAGAACTCCCGTTCCTGCTGACAGTAGCCATCTCATTGATAGCCATCATTATCTTGCTTGGAAGGGAGACACTCCTTGTGTTGCTCCTTCCGTCAAAGAGGGAGTTTCCAAAGCTGGTCTTTGTCTCCACGGTAGTCAGCATGGAGAAGTCTATCTGCCTCTTCTGATTGGCATCAAAGCCATCCTGGGTGTTGTTGCCCTTGCTCTTGGGATTGAAGTAGTTCTTGAGAATCTCATCCTGTGCCTTTGTAAGGAACACACTCTTCTCATAAGCGTTCAACCCAGGCGCCTGGTTGGAGGTGACATTATTGTAGAGCACCTCAAACATATTGTCCATTTCTTCTACTGACATACCTTATTTGTTTTAAAAGGAGCGGGAAGACTTTTTCCTCCTTCCCTACTCCCCAAAGTTAGATTATACCTGAGTTCGGGATAAGAAATAGTACTTAAAAAAGTTGGTAATCTCCGATATT
>CAVCCL010000308.1:0-3098 GCA_963600665.1 Bifidobacterium catenulatum
ACGATAAACTGTAAAGGTAATATTACCATTACCGTCAGTAGTGCCGTTATAAGAAACAGAAGTGTCGGTCTGACTTGTAATAGTAGCAGACAGGTTCGGATTGGTCTTAAGTTTAACCGTAGCATAGAAGCTGCAATCAACACTGTAAGAAAGCGTGTAAGTGCTTACTGAGACTTCCCTCTCAACTCCTGTCAGCTTACCAGTAAATGTATAATCGCCAGTAGCCAGAACTACGATGCTCGCTGCTCCGGTGCTGTCAAGTATAACGTCATAACCGTAACCGGTACCGCTAACTGTGATGGTGTCACCAGGATTGCCGACTATATTAACAGCAGCCTTGAAGGTTGATACAAAGGTCGGATAATACTGGATGCCTGAAGTGTCAATAGACCGTACAAGCTCAGTAACTCTAACAGTGCCTTCTCTCTTATACTCGTTAACCAACTGGACTATATCACCGATAAAGTAGTCAGTATCAAAGGTAAAAGTTTGTCCATTCTCTACCTCACCCTCAAAGCTGATTACTGAAACCTTCTCAGCAAGCTTCTCAAGACCTCTCTGCTCAAGCTTAGCCATGTAAGCCTCATCGCTCATGGTCTCGGAGGAAGAGGTCGTAGTGGACAGGTCACGAGCGTCAGTAAAGAGCTCACGCCTGAACATACCACTACCTGCGCCAACCGAAGACTCAACGGTCTTGGTCTTTCGGGCTGTACCTTCGCCCTCTCCCGCTACGATAGTAACAGTCTTAAGGTTCTTGTCAGACTCCAGATAGTTGCTGCTCTTTAAGTTATCGAATTTCGCACTGAAGACAACGTAAGTATTGTCCTCTTGGTCATAGCTACGGTCGGTACCGGAATATAATGAGAAATGAAACTTATTGTCGGTACCAAGCGTAACTCTGAAGCCTATATTATAAGCGGCACAGATAGCGCAGATGGCGTCGTAGAGATTGTCACCTGTGTACTGTGCCTTAAGCTGTAAATTTGTAATAGCTGCATCCGTACTTTCATCGAATACGAATGTGCTAATCTTCCTGTTCGAATCTGTCGGACTAATCAGGTTCTCATTAAGAAGCTGTTTTACTCCATTTTGAAGTTTTCCGGACAGATTCGTCTGTGGGAAGATTATTCGTCTGTCAAGTATTGATTCGATGGACCTGCCGGTGATTATCAGCTCGTTTCCATCCTCTACATCTGTCTGGATTTCAATCTGCTCAATAATCATCGTCATCTTGGCGCCTTTTAAATACAGATAATAGCCCTGCTGGACTATATCGAAGACGCTCGAATCACTCTTGAGATACAGCTCAAAGTCTCCGGCTTCTGCATACCGCTCAGTCCAGATTAGCGAGATATAGTAATCAATAATGCCGACCGCCTCGAAATCTGTATTTAAAATCCATACATCCATTAGATTCCCTCGTATAATACTTTGGTCTTAACCGAGAACTGGAGGTTCTCAACACCCTTCTCAGCAGTGTAAGCTATGATGTTGTCGCCCTTCTGCAGCTCGAACCAATCAGAGTCTTTAGACAGCTTGTTCAGTATATTAGTATAAATACCGTGACGAAGCAGTCTGGCGGTCTTCTTGTTTCGAACTGTACAGATGACTATGTCATCAAGGGCTTGTAAATCCCCCTTGATACCCATAGACTCGTTAGTGCTGAGATTGTAGATGATGATGTCAGATACTTCTCCGACAGCATGGATATTAATCTCCATTCCGGTCTCTATGTCTCCGGTATAAGTGATCTCTCGAATCGTGTCGTTAGAGATTTTCGACATCTCAAGATTATTTGTCGTACTAGGTGTCGCGGTGTCGGTTCCGCCAAATGGGAACTCGAAGGCCGAAATGATACCGGAGAACAAGAGAGTCTCGGAATAGATATTCTCGAAATAGGGGTCTGGACAGTAAAGCGTAATCTGTCCTGTTTCGAAGTTGCTAAAGATAGTGGTATCTGTATTCTCTACATAGGCTGTAGTCTGCACAGTTCTGTCTTCAGTAGCTATAGTCAGGGTCAGGGGTTTCTTCACAGGGAAGTACTTATATATAAGTCTCCTATGTTCCTCTATGGTTCCGCTCTCTGTCCATAATGGCTTGAGAGTAATGGTGATACTACGAGGCTGCACACGTGCTGAGTTATACACTGTACCATCGTTAGTAGCGACCTCAGAAGCATTTATAGTCGCATCCAAGGTCGCCAAGCCTGTAATATCAGTTATCGCCAGCCCGCACTTTTCGGGATTGGCTGGGTCAATAGTAATTGAGTTACCAACATAATTAGTTATGGTGATAGACTTTATCATCCTGCCTCAACCAATCCTTTCATACGTGTAAACTGATTATTAGTCTGTCTGTAAATATCAACTCTCGACAATGCCTTCGGGCTGTAATTGTTCTGGATGAACTGGTAGGAGTTGCCGGAAGTGGGTGAACTTCCATTTTGAATTTTTGCGTCTCCTTCGAGAGTCGTATCATCGAATAAGGAATTGACGGCGCCAAGAGAACGTCTAAGCTTGGACGTGTCAAGCAACGGGGTGATTGTGGGATTGAAGTCTATCTCATCGCTTAGAAGGGTCGATAGTCTGCTAAGCGACGACTGCATTGCTCCGATAGCAACATCAGCCATGCCATTTACAGCGTCTATCGGAATGTTGGAATTATCATTAATACCAACTGCTACTCCTTCGTCGAGATAGCGACCGAATGCTGCAAACAGCTTAGATGGGGAATTGATCTCCCATTCATTTTCCGCTGCTGCTGCAACTGCTTCGGCAAGGTCCTCGGCAGCTTCAATAGCGAGATGCATGTAATCTCTGATGCCATTAGCCAACCCTTCACAGATGTTATGTCCTATGTCGGAGAATCTGGAATTAGTAAGCCCGGTGTCAACGCCGGTTAATACCTGTTCGCACATTGCTGTTGCAGCTTCAATTACTGATGCCGAAGTTCCACTCATGCCTTGCGCAAGACCCTCAACTATATATTGACCGCGGCGAGCCATAACCTGTGACGGTGAATGAATCTCCAGTGTCTTATCTACAGTATCCGGTATTGCTTCTGATACAACTACAGTCTGGCTTATAACATCGGCGGTG
>CAVCCL010000309.1:0-3052 GCA_963600665.1 Bifidobacterium catenulatum
TCAAGCTCATCATCCATCCACAAATACGAGTTTCGATAAGCATTCAATACCTCACTGATCGTATCTTCATTGATTACGGCATATGCATCCGAATCAAGCAGCGCATACGCACCCTGATACACCATCAGTATCTGCGATTATCCAATATTTCCTGTTGAATCTGCTGCTTTTCTTTAGATTTTTGTGCCATATTCCATCTCTATCCTTTCTGCACAACCCGAACTCTCTCGATTTTATCGCCTTGTATCACATACGCATCATTTACATCCAGTTCTTTCTTGAATGTACGGGCAACTCCCATTGATATATCTGTCACTTTAATGTTCTTGATATTCTCAAATACAATAAACGGTTTTGTATCACGCACCTGCTTCAAAAGCTCGCCTGCCGAGAAGGAAATCATAGCATTTTCAACATCCGTCAACAGGAAACATCCTTTCCCTGACTTAAATGCCATGCTTATCTGCCTGTATAGATCTACCATCGCTTTGTCCGTTCCGATCTGCTTCATTATCTCTGGCGAATTGACTACGATTATCTGCAGACTCGCTGGTGTTTCCTGTGCCTGAAGCTTCTGCCCTGCTATATTCAACAGCTCCGCTGCACCCTCTGTTGTCTGCGTATATCCACACACATCTGACTCAAACCTCTTATACTCACCTGCTGTATCATCCATGAGATACACATCCACAGGTGCTTTGTCCTGATTCCTGAGAACCCTGTCAAGCAAATACTCTACATATTGGTGTTTGCTGCTGTCTTTTGCTCCAACAAAAGCCTGAAGCGGTGTCTGCCCCAGATCTAATGTCCGTCTGCCTATCGTCTCAAACTCCATGCCGAGCGGAATTTCATATGATTTATAGCTTGTTCCAAACTGCTTCGCCATATATGCTTCCGTTACCTTCTGTGGTATCTCTGGAATCCCCGGTACATACATATCACCATACTGATCATGAATCTGATCAATAAACGCTTTCATAAGCGTAATCTTCTCAAACTCTTTTTCTGCTGCAAAAGCCAGATAATACTGTATCTCGTAATACATTTTATCTGCCTCAACAAGTCCTCTTCCCGCGATATCATGCAGCTTCTTGCGGCATGCCTCAAAGACCACGCCATAATCGCTGGAATCATTACAATACAAAGCAGTTCTCTTCGAAAAGTTTGATAACAGCTTGAAACCGGCTCCTCCTGCCTGACCGGCGGTCACGACAAAAGAGATACCTGCTGCCACGCTCTCTCTGCTGATACTTATAATCTGATCCTCATAGTCCGGATAATACCCCCGAAATGCAACCCAGTTATCCAGAAAGATCACTATCTGTGGCAGCTCCGTCTGTCCGGATTCCCGATATGCACTATACGAACTCAACCCAAGCTGGGAAAAATACTTTTTTCGCACCTGCACAGTTTCCTGCATCATCTTTAGGAATCCTTTGAGACGTTGTTCATCTGTAGACGTAATAACTCCTCCGACATGATTCAATGTCTCAAAATTACGAAGAATCATAGATGCAAAATCCAGAATATACATCTGGACATCCTTTGGAGAATAACGCATTGCCAGCCCACAGATCATTGTCTGTAACAGATTCGTCTTTCCAGACTGCGCAGATCCCAATATATAGAAATTATTCTGCGAGATGTTCCACGTTTCCACATACTGCCGCTGTCTTGACGGATCATCCACCACGCCCACAGGAACAACAATATCGGTTCCCGTGTAAGAAAAGCCATCCAACGTAAATGGCAATTTCTCTGGTAAAGCAGGAAGGCAGATGTTCGGTAATCTGGATATTCCCTTTTTCTCACAAAATTCATTCACATAATTAACGATTGCCTTCAACTGCGTCTCTCCTGCATCGTCCTCGTTTGGCTTTTGCTCATACAAAACAGATCTTTTTCCTGACAATGCAACACTTGTCAACGCAAACTTCTTCTGTGCAGATATCCCATCTGTTTTTGCAGTAGCTCCGCTATATGCTGACTGGAACAACTGAAAAATCTCATTATTTCCCACCTGCAGATATGCCCTGCCCGGTTCCTTGATTTCTGCCGCCAATGGTGATTTCAATACTTCATTACTGTCATTCTTATTCTGCACTTTGAGACACAGTTTGAATTTCGAATTACTCCATATCTGATCACTTACTACGCCAGAAGGCTTCTGTGTTGCAAGAATCAGATGTACACCCAGACTTCGTCCGATTCGTGCAGCTGATATCAGTTCTTTCATAAATTCCGGCTGTTCACTCTTCAACTCGGCAAACTCATCTACAATTAAAATCAGATGTGGAAGAGGGATTTCTGCCTTTCCATCTTTATATGCCTTAATATAATCATCGATATGATTTACCTCTAATTTCGCAAAAAGCTCCTGCCGCTTGACAAGCTCTGCCTTGATTGATAACAGCGACCGCTCAATTTCGTTACCATCTATATTGGTGATTGCACCATTCAGATGTGGCAGATCCTTAAACTGATTTACCATTCCTCCTCCCTTAAAATCGATGATGATAAACCCAACCTCATATGGATGAAACAAGGTCGCCATGGACAAAATATATGTCTGCAGGATCTCAGATTTTCCCGATCCGGTAGTTCCTGCTACCAACCCATGCGGTCCATGATACTTCTCATGCAGATCCAAATATACGATTTCATCCCCGCTCTTAACTCCAATCGGAGCCGCCATTGTCTTGTATATTTTCGAGTTTGACCAGCGGCTTTCCAGATCCAGATCATACGGACTCATAATATGTAACAGCTGAAATAATGTTATGTTTTTTGTCAGTGTATTCTCCAGATTCACCTCATCGACATACACACATGCCAGTTTCTTTGCCGCGGTCTCCGCGCGTTCACGTGACACATATTCATATTCAAACGTCTGTATCTGATCCCCATTGTCCGTATCCTGAATATATCCTTTGTAGAAGTCTTCCTCCAGAAAGATCCTGCTTGTACACGCAGGATTCAGGAACTCCTCATACTCCTCAAAAAACACAAAATGAAAGCCGAGATCTTTTGCTTTCTCTATGTATCCTGCCAC
>CAVCCL010000310.1:0-3025 GCA_963600665.1 Bifidobacterium catenulatum
TCCCTGTGCCAGAGCGTTTGCGCCGCTTACTAAGCTGTAACCATTTGCCTGTGTTGCTTCGATCTGAGATGCGATCGTTGCCTTTGCTGTCTCAGCGCCCTGTACAGCTGCCTGACCGGCTGCCTGCGAAGCTGCCTGTGTGGCTGCTGACTTACATGCATCTACAACGGACTGACCGATGGCTGCCTTGCCGCCTTCTGCAAGAGATGTGGTTGTTTGCTGCGCCATCTGCTTGAATGCGCCCTGTACACTTGCAGCAACTCCTGCTTGCAGTTCTGCATTCTGAAGCGCACCATTATATGCCTGATCAAACGCCGTCTGATAATCCAGATTATATGCCTGCATCAATTTTGGAGCATTCTCCGTAGCATATTCCATCGCCTTGGATGAAAGTGCTGCATTATAAAATGCTGTATATGCGTCAGAATTAATGTATGCCTGCGCAATCTGATCCGTTGCATTACTCATGCTGGTTGTGTAATTGTTTACTGCTGAATTGTAAATATAATTGTATGTGTCAGTTCCTGCTGCGAACTGTGCTTCCACGCTTGCAGAAACCTGCGAAGCTGCCTGCTTTGCAACAGCCGCCTGCTCTTCTTCTGTCATCTTTGTGTTCACAGCTGTATCCAGTGTATTGACACCTGCCGCGATTGCCTGTGCACTCTGGTTGATTACACTGACACCATTTGAAAGATCACCAGAGGAACTTGACAGGCTTTCCATACCTGCCTTCAGGCTGCCAGCACCGGATGTCAGATCACCCATCTTATCTGCCAATGTACCAGCACCATCGGATACCTGTGTTGCTCCATCGGAAAGCTCACCAGAGCCATCTGCCAGCTGGTTACCGGCGCTGCTCAAGCTGTCTGTCAGCTTATCGAGGTCTGTCAGATCCACGCCGCCAGAGAAATTCATCTCAGAGCCATTGACAAGCAATGTCACTGTCATATCCAGCGAGAAGTCTGTCACATCTGCACTTACCTCTACATATTCTGGAATCTCTGTATCCAGATCTGCGGCTGCATCCTTTACACCATCATCCAGTCCAGGAATTGCATAACCGACAACGATATTGCTCTCGCCCTGTGCGAGGTATTTACCATTTGTAACCTGAATATTCTTGAAGTTGTCGCCAAGCACCATGCCAGATACTGCAACGAACGGTACAGAGATATCCTCGTCCTTGCCATTTACTTCCTTCGTTACTGTTTCGTTGCTTGTATAATCCAGACGAATCTTTACCTTACCACTCTTACCTGCAAGGTCTTCTGGAGAAATCTCATTTCCATCCAGATAATAAGTTGCCTTTACAGAGACCGGAAGCTCCTTATCGGTTGTACCCTGGTAGCTGATCTCATTTCCGGCAGCATCCCATGTGATCTTGTTTCCGTTCTGTGTAAATGTCTCGTCACCCTTGACATTTACGATATCCTTCAGATCGGTTGTATCTTCAATCTTGTCGCTCTTGTCACGATTCTTCAATGTCTCATTAACTAAGATGTTATCGACATCGCCATTTGCTTTGGCAAATACATAAACTGTCTCGTCCTTGTCAACATCCTTCTCTGTCATATTTACATTTTCAGCGAGCGTATCTGCCAGCTCATCCGTATTCATAACTGTCGTTGCGTCGGTATCGCTTGCCTTATCATCTCCGGCAAGGTATTCCTTGTCATACTTTGTCACATCTGTACTACCTGTGATTCCGGCTACACAGGAAGCCACTGCCAGCGAAACGGCTCCGGCAGAACCTGCGATATACTTTGTCGTTTTCTTCCATTCTTTCTTATTTAAACGTTTCATAACGTATTCTCCTTTCGAAATGCTTTCCAACCTGATTACTGTTCGATCTGTTTTTCTTTGTTTCGAAAACCAACGCTTGTATGAATGATGACCTTATCGAAAATCATAAACATCGTTGGCAACAGCAGAATGACAACAACCATACTGATCAATGCGCCACGTGCCATCAATGTACACAGGGAGCTGATCATATCAATGTTCGAATAAAGTCCGACACCGAATGTCGCTGCGAAGAAGCTCAACGCACTGACAACAACCGACTGCACAGAACCCCGCATCGCCTCGATCACAGCCTCTTTCTTTTCGGCGCCATGATTTCTTGCACGCTTATATTTGTTTGTCATCAAAATCGCATAATCAACCGTTGCGCCAAGCTGTATCGTTCCGATTACAATTGATGCAATAAACGGAAGTGTCGTCTTGGTGTACGTAGGAATACCCATATTGATGAAAATCGCAAACTCGATAACAGATACCAATATAACCGGAAGCGTAATGGATTTGAATACAAGTGCAATAATGATGAAAATAACACCGATAGATACGGCACTTACCATCTTGAAGTCCTCATCGGTAGTATCAATCAAATCCTTTGTGCAAGGAGCTTCACCAATCAGCATACCGGTCTCATCATATTCCTTTACAATCTTCTTTAATGCATCACACTGTGCATTGACCTCATCCGAAGCAACCGCATACTCAGACATGATCAACATCATCTTATAGTTGCCGCTCTCAAATACATCTACAATATCACTCGGAAGCATGGACTTTGGAATTGTCGTTCCAATCACGCTGTCCAGACTCAGTGCCGCTTTGACGCCGTCAACCTGTTCCATCTCTTTTGTCATCTTTACAACATCCTTGGCTGAGGTATCCTTATTTAAAAGTACCATGTGGGTAGCTCCCATGTGATACTGCTCTTCCAGCTTGTCGTTCGCCGTGATACTCTCCAGGCTCTTCGGCAGCGTACCTGCCAGATCATAATATACGGTATTATGTGTATATCCATAGACAGCCGGGCCGATCAGGATAAAGAACAGGATAATAAATATGTAGAAATGATTTACTACCCATTTTGATATTCCGGACAAATCCGGCAAAATAACCTTATGCTTTGTCTTTTCAATCGGCTTATCAAAAATCAAAATCATAGCCGGCAATACCGTTACACAACAGATAACTCCAAATATAACGCCCTTTGCCATAACCACACCAAGAT
>CAVCCL010000311.1:0-2938 GCA_963600665.1 Bifidobacterium catenulatum
CAGTATGTCATTAATCAGTTTATTAATTCTCTTAATTGTCTTCTTATCCTCGTTTTGCCAGTATGTATAGTCCTTCCATGCTTCTTCAGTCCAGGCTATCATACTTAGTCCTCCGAAAGCTCATGAGCTGTGGTCTGTCCTTTGCGGTATTCATCAATAGACTTCATTAAATGATCATGATTATGTTTATTTTTCAGAAGGTATATGGTTTCGAGCAGACTGTTGTAGCTTTCCTCTGACATAACAACCATATTCATATTTTTCCTGGTGACTATCATTGTCTCGAAGCCATCTGAGATACGATCAAAGCATTCCTTCATATTATCTCTCAGAGTAGAATAATTGACAGCGAACATGGTATTCCTCCTTATCACTTTTTATTTGATTAAGATTATAAAGTACAATAAGTTGTACGTCAACTGAGCTTGGCATCGGTCTCTTTTCAGAAGGTCTGTATTGCTGTTTGAAGGCTGCAGCACGGTTTTGTATTATTCCCTCACAAGCTTGATAACCGATGTATCGGCATAGGTGAGCGGCTCGTTGTGCATGAAGAAGATTCTTCCGTCTGTCGGAGCATACAGGGTCTCTATAATCTCAGATTCATAGGGATGCAGTATGTTGGCAAGCGGCTGTCCGACCTTGACTGTATCCCCGGCCTTTGTAACGGGCTCGAAGATACCTGACTCTGAGGTCTGGACACTTATAAGCTCAGTATCTGCGATAACCATGGAGTGGTCAGCCGGTCCGCTGTATCTGACTATGCCCTCAGCCGAGAGAAAATTAAGCACGGCAAGCACGGCCTGTCCGGCACCGTTCGGATCTATATGGGTTGTAGCTGTCGTATACAGAGAAAAGGCCTGAGTATTCCATACCTGCCAGTTGTAGTTAAGCGTTGTCGTGTCATAAGGCCTTACCTTACGGACCACAACATAGGGCAGCCCGAATTCGCAGGCCTTCTCGACAGTACTGTAGCCCTCGTCCATCATGCGTATATGCGGCACAAAATCCCCCGGCATATAAAATGAAGTAAACTGTATACCATAAGAATAATCCTGAAGCTCGCTGAAGACACCATCTGCGATACGCTGAGTTGTTTCGCCGAGATTATAGCCCGGGAACATACGGTTGATGTCAGTATTATCAGTAGGCCAGAATCTCTTCTGTATATTCATTGAAGAAGGATTGAGCGAAGGAATAATCAGTACCTTCTTGCCGGCTGCTATGCGCCCTTCATTTTCAAGCTGCCTGAATTTCTTAATAAGCTTGGAACAGCAATATATCTGCTGTACCTCATTGCCGCGGGAATTGCCAACTATGCAGACAGTTTTCTCACCTTCCCCGAATTCATAACCTGTGATACGGAAGCTGTCTCTGTAGAGCCCCTTCATCTCATAGATAATACGCTTATTCATGCTTATAAGCCTCCTTCCTCAGCAATCTTCCTACAAGCGAGCCCTCATCAACTACAGGATACTCCCTAATAGTAAATAAAATGCCGTCTACGGGAGCTGTTATCTCATCAAGCACAGCTCCTGACAAAGGATCTATGATGCTTCCGACCTTTTCGCCCTTTTTAAGCGTCTCCCAATGTCTCACTGAAGGAAGGAATATTCCGCTCACACCTGCGTTAAGATAGGCAACATCATCAGGAGCGGAGGAGATGATGGGCTTACGCACCTTCGGCACCTCGCCCTTCCATATGCCAAGCTCTTGCATAAGCTTCATAATGCCGTCGGTGAGCTGATCACCGTAGGCTTTGGTTATGCGCATGCCTACTCCCATCTCGACAACAAGCACCGGTGTGCCTATGCTGTTAAGGCTGTATGCAAATGTGGACTCAAGTACAGTGCTTGCGCCGTGAACCCATACAAAGTCAACATTTGCCTGCTCGGCAAGCGGAAGCAGCCTGTCCTTATGAAGCTCGTTAATACGTATCTGTGGTATCTCTGTAAGGAAAATGTTGCTGGCATGTATATCGAGCACGCAGTCAGAGCCCTTGACATCCTCAATAATACCTGCAGCAAGATACTCTGTCATATTGCCGTCTATATTGCCGGGAAAGAGCCGGTTCATGTCGAGATCAAAGGCCGGAATCCCACGGGTTATTGAATCTATGCCAAGTGGATTCATAGCAGGATATATGTCAACTATTCCGCATAAGCATTCCCTGTGCTCGGCAATTCTTCGCTGAAGCTCAAAGCAGACATACTGCCCCTCAAGCTCATCCCCGTGTATGCCTGTTACTATACTTATGCGCTTCATGCCCTCGTGAAATGTATCCGGCTGAAGTCTGTTCTTCTGTATCCTCAGTATCTCATCTACCGGAAGACCGACAGAGCTTACTGTTTTTATCATAACTTTTTCCTCGTTTACGCTAAAAGTGTTGACGGATGCAATAGTACGAAGTAATCCGTACTTTTATAATATGGGTGCCTGCAAATGCGCAGGCCGGTTATATTTATTGTTCCTGCATGTCAGAGTCAGCCTGTACCTTTACAGCTATATTCTGAGTCTGCGTACCGCCTCCGAACATGGTTGCACGGTTAATAGCGCATTCTGTGGCATCACGTCCGTCTCCAAGCTTAATATAATCCTCCCTGACCATACAGTCATTAGTCGGGTCATAGGCATGCCAGAAGCCGTCTGCCATAAATTCAACCCAGGCATGACTTGCTCCCTCACCCAGCATAAAGCCGCAGGCATACCTTGCCGGTATGCCTGCTAACCTCAGAAGGCAGATGCAGATATGAGCATAATCCTGACATACACCGTGACCTAAAAGCATGGCTGCCTCAGCTGTAGTGGCTGCATCAGTACTGTTTTTTACATAGCTGAAATCCTGATGCAGGCGGTGCATCAGACAGATGCCCTTCTCATAGTCACTTTTATCTGAAAAAAGCTGCTTAATATCATTAAAATAAGCATTAACAGCTTCGCC
>CAVCCL010000312.1:0-2900 GCA_963600665.1 Bifidobacterium catenulatum
GGCTATAGGGTTAACTGTGTGATATACGCCCTCTATACGTCTGACATCCGACTGCTTTCCAGACACGTTATATATGTATCTGTGATAATCATCGACACACAGTCTGAACAGCCACAGTTTTCCACCTCTATAGTGTCTCGCAAGCTTTTTGTCTCTGAGGAGTGATGCCACCGTGTACTCTGAATCTTTTATATTAAAAGTCTGTCGTTCTGTATCTTCTATATCATATACCGTAAGCCTGCTGTCACACGGACTCACAAAACCTTCATCGGTCATATCTATGGTTCTTGCTCCCGGCACAAGCTTTCTCTTGAAGAAATCGTTATATGAGTCAAACTCATTCTTCTGACACACAGATATATCAATATCATTTTTCTTAATGAATGGATTGATCATGATTCTGGATAATCCAGTGTCCATGAATCTTCCCACAAGCTTTGACACCTCTGGTCTGATCAGCCATCCCAGCACCATACGTCCCGCTCTGTTGCCATATAACAGGCGCAGGACTCTGTCCTGTGTCGATACACCCTCATTATGTTTTGATCTTTTGTATATTGCATATTTGTTCTTTATCATATCTTATACATCATCCTTCATCGCTTCTGTATATCCGGTATAGCCAAATTACTTCTATATCTTTTATTTTACATAGTTCCTATACACTTATAATAGAAGGGATATAATATAAGGAATAGTTATGATGTGACGTCTGACCATGTATCTTATCATAAGCCAAACTACGGCAACTGCCACAATGACAATTATCACCATAAGTTCCTTTGTGGTTGGCTTAGGGAATCTGAAATCTGTTATGAAAAGTATCATTGCAAGTATCATGATTCCATGAAGCAGAATTGGGAAAGAGGATCCAAGCAAAGGTGACGTAACGTATATTATAGGAAGTCCCACCGATATTGCTGTTATCGGCATTCCATGGAAATACTTTCTCCCATCCGGCTGCTCTATGACTTCAGCATCATCATCGTCATTGTTCTTCTTCTCCTCGAGCACATTGTAATATGCAAGTCTTATCATTCCCGCAAGACTGTACAGTGCAAGAATAACCATTCCAAACGGCGTGTTCATTCCTGAATACCAGCACAATACAACAGGAAAAACTCCAAAGCTCACCAGGTCACATAGAGAATCTATCTGGATACCAAATCTCTTCTCGTCCATAGTCCTGTCCTTCTTGCTCCTTGCAACCTTACCGTCAAATGCATCAAAGAGTCCTGAAAGCGCAAGACACAATATTCCTATGCTAAGGTGTCCTGTAAATGTAAAGAACATGCCTGTGATAGATGACAACAGGCTCATATATGTCAAAATAACTGTATAATTATAAAATCCTACCATGTGTGAAATACCCCGTTTTTTTCTTTTAAACGCACCAAAAGCACGTATGAATCAAATTATACACAATTACTTGACATAAAACCACATCTTTTTGCAAATCTTTCATACAATTAATCCTTTGAAGCTGTTTTCCATACATACCGTTCCCCAGCCTGTATATCTGTTCGGATAGCTGCTCAGGGAACCGAGAGGTTTTGCTCCCCTTATAAGCTGAGCCTTAACCCTCTCTCCGTACATATATGGATCGTTTCCCCGGACTATCCCCCACTCCATGATAAGTGCCGCACAGCCGGACACAAATGCCGCTGCCAGCGATGTGCCATCGGCACTCCCATATCCATTCTCGCCATAACTCACAGTCACTCCTACACCCGGAGCAGCTATATCCGGTTTTACGGCATTATCCGACGTGAAACCTCTACCCGAAAATCCTGTTATGGATGCATTTACCTGATCATAGGCGGCCACCGTTATTATATTTGATGCCGTACCCGGGATCGTGAGGGTTCCATACACCGAAGGATTCTCAAATGCAACCTGTCCCGTCACATAACTGTCACCGGGTAGATACGCATTGAATATTCCATTTGCAATGCTCTTCGGTGCAATCCTCACATGCCATATCCCCTGCTCTATATACCCGGGCTCAGACTGGAAAAATACATATATGAGCTGCTTGACATTATAAGGTGAAGGCCCCTGGAATATCCCAAGCACCTCCGTGCTCCCATAATACGCACCGGATACTATCTGTCCCTCCGTGAGATAAGCCACAAGGTCGTAGGACGGCGAATAGACGAGCACATCGAAGCTGTCAATGTAATTTTTCCATATCTGCAGGCCAAAGTTTTTCACACCGGCCGCCACCGCAATGTCAATACTCGCATAGCTTACATTTCCAAGCATACCGCTGGTGTGCAGTTGTCTTCCGCCGTCATTTCCTGAACCCGTGACAACACACACCTTAGCCATCTGGGCCACAGAATTAACAAACAACTCAAGTGTCGACGTGCCATCATGGGCTCCAAAGTTATTTCCATATGAAAGATTTATCACGACCGGAGTTCCAGTCTCCATACTGTATCTCACAAGCAGATCTATCCCCATCATTATGCCTATCGTGTCAGGCAGAGTTCGTTCAAGTGACTGTTCAACGACAATGATCCGGGCTTTTCACGCCACTCCTATATTGCTCCCGGCGGCCACAGATGCAACCTCCGTGCCGTGTTGCTCTCCCATACCACCGGGCAGCCGCCTGTCCTCGTACATTTGCCTGATCTCACTTTGATCATATATCCGTCCAAGTCCATAGCGGTTTGGGTAAGTCCTTTCATAATCTGTATTCTGATTCCAAAACATGACGATCCTTGAGCCGTCGTCATCTGCAAATTCCCGGTTGAGGATATTCACGCCGCTATCTACAACTCCTATACATACACCATCTCCTGTAAGCCCATACTTTGACATGAAGTTTTCCGTTATACAGGATATGTATCTGTCATAAGCGACGCCAGCACCATAACTGTAATATTGAGCTTTAT
>CAVCCL010000313.1:0-2873 GCA_963600665.1 Bifidobacterium catenulatum
CATTCTGAGCAGTCCACCACTTAAGCTTGTCTGCCTTGCTGTTAAGATACTGTCTTATACCGGACTGAGACCATCTGTTGTAGCCATAAGAGCTTCTCTGCATGTTATTGAGTCCGGTACTACCGAACAGAGTACTACTTGACCATGTACCAAGGTCGGTACCATCAGTGCCCTCAGTAAGAGTCAGTATCTCAGTCGGCTCAATAGTTGTGGCATCCTTATAGACTCTGACTCTCCAGTTCGTAGGACTCTGGTCCGGGCAAGCTCCAACTTCACTATTAGCCAAGCCAAGCTGTAACTGACCACCAACCGGAACCTCCGCCGTAAGAGTAAACTGATAGGCCTTACCACTTACTATATTATTACCCCATGAATTACCACAGGTAAAATGATATGTTCCTGCTGCTAATGCCTCAGTACAATACCAGAAAGCCTCATTTTGGTCGAACTGTACTCCAAACGGTGTACAGTAATGCCACTGTAAGTACATACCTGGCACTTCTTCACCAGATTCCAATACAACATTACCAAAATGTACAACATCAAGAGGTACACTATACTCCTTATCAGCTGCTGTATCTTTCCATGGTACTATTATCTGGTCACCGATATCAAATAACTCAGAAGCCAGCCCTCTACGTACCATCTTACCTATCTCTTCTAAATCCACTGTATCACCCATCTTCTGACGAACCATAGTTCCTAATATGCGATTCATCTTGTCGAGCTGGGTATTTATCATTGGCTCTCTAATTAACGCCATTTGCAAAACCTCGCATTTTGAAGAAATAGAGAGCTGCCGAATATCTCTACTCAGCAACCCTCTGTAAATTAAATTTAGTTACTATTTTATTGCTTTAATTAAGTGCCATCCTCTATCATGCAATAGAACATGCCGTCATCGTCTACCATCATGGCTGCCTGAGCATTCAAAGCGACATCTTCATAACCTTCCGGGGTTGTAGAGAATGCCTCATCAGCGTATTTGGAGGCATTAATAGCAGCGGTTTCTGCGTTTTTGGCATAGTCGTATGTTACTTGTACACAAGTTTCTGCTGTATTAGAATATTTCTGTGCATCAGAGCTTGCAGACTTGGCTGTATTTGCATACTCTGCTACCTTGATGAGGGTGTTGGTCATGTTAACATCATGCGAGGCCGCTGCTTCTGCACTCTTTGCAGCTGCTTCTTCTGAGGTTTTAGCATCACCGGCGTACCCTGCCATACGGTCAAGCACATCGCTGTATGGGTCACTCTCATAGTATGTAGAACCTAGAGAATCCTCAATCTTAGTAACCCAGGTCTTGGACTTGTAGATTCGTCCGTCATCACTGGTTCCCGAAGCAGCCGTAAGACCTTCTGGGTTAGAAGGATAATACCTAAGCTCAACCTTACCGGTTCCCTGAATACTTGTATCGGTGTTGCTCACATTCCAGCAAGCATACTTGCTACCGGTATCCGTTATACCATCATACGTATTCCCTGCCAGATAGGGCAAAGTTTCGGTAGGTCGTACATTGATAACTTCCCAAGTACCTTCCCCATATGTCTCTATAAGAGTATCAAGGCAAAACGCCACGACACGTACAAGATGTTCGCCCTTACGTCCTATTACAAGCGGATAAGCTGCTGTGCCGGTATAATTATCGGCTCTGATTTCAATCATGAATTCTCTCCTTAATATCTATGGATAGTTTCTTCATCGGTTACTACGACGGTAGAGTCATCAGTATCTATCAGGTCAGAATGACCGTTAGCAGCGAGCATAACTTTAACGTCATTACGCCACTTAGTGCTTACATCTGATAGCTTCATCTCACCAGCAACCACTAAATCGTAATATATCTTAACCATCACTTACCTCCTGTTATCAGACTTCCAAGCTCAGCTAAGGCGAGCTTAATCTCTGTCAGGTTATTGTTAATTTCATCCACTGGTCCTATTGCTTGGTCACCTCTATAAAAGATACCCTCGTGATAAGTATCGCCGATATGAACCGGATAATCCGTGACATTCACAGCGAAAGCAGATGCTCCATACTGCTCTTTGGCTAGCAGATTAGCCATGGTATAAGCGCCGTTAGGATCGAAGACGGCGATATTCTTAACTACACCGTCACAGATGAAGGCATAATTATCCCAATAAGTCTTAACTGCCATATTTATGCCTCCCTTAAAACATTAGGGTCAAAAAGCTTCCAATCCTCGGCAAGCATATCTGACTGTGATGCTAACCAGCCAAGCTGCACTCCACTTGTCCCAACAAAGGCTATAGCGTTATTACCAATAGCATCATGCTGAGCATTGATAACTTCGCCTCTTGCGTTGGTATACGAAATATTGGTAGCAAGTTCTATATACTGGTTTTTGCCATTCCATCCGGCACGTTGAACCCTACCACCGGCCTTTACATACTTTATAGCTTTTCCAAAGTCCATATCTCACTCCTTTGCTTTCTGTTCAACAGTTGCACCGAGTTCCTTGTGATAATTACTTGAGCTGATACCAAGAATTACACCTAAGAAGGTGTCAATAGCGGTGATAGTACCCACTACCTGCTCGCCGTATGGGAGACCCCAGATGCCAGCGAGTGCGAAGTATAAAGTGCCAAGTGCTGGGAGCAAATACATTGCTATCCACTTGAGTATGTCGTAAGTCTCATTACTCATTTTCATAAGTACAAACCTCCTTGAAATATAAAGGTATCTCCTCACACCATAAGACGACATGCTTCTCGTGTTAATGCGTGTACATACGAGCTTTATCTCAGCTCTGAGTGAGAAATTAAATCTGTCTTAAGTATAAGGAGATACTTTATTAAATATAATGAGCGTTAGATATTGAGTTCTGTTGACTTTAAAGCCGAATCTTAAAC
>CAVCCL010000314.1:0-2858 GCA_963600665.1 Bifidobacterium catenulatum
TGTTTGTACTTGAGACCAAGGAAGGACTGGTGCTCTTTGATGCGATACTCCCGGAGGAGGCGTTTAAGGAGATTTATGAGAACGGAATGAAGGAGCTGGGCTATGATCCGCACGATGTCTGCGCACTGTATGTATCGCACGGACATTTTGATCATTACGGGCAGGTGAATCATATCGTAGAGACATATCATGTGCCCTTCTACATGTCCGGAATCGACTATGAATTCGGCCTGGCGGATGCGGACAGGCGAGAGCGCCCGGATTATCGTATGCGGGCTGTACCGACATTCGTGGATACGGACGAGATTCATACCTATGGCGATACGAAGATTCAGATCGTACAGACTCCGGGACACACACCGGGAGGTATCAGCTTTATCATACCGGTGCATGACGATACGAGACTGCTTCACGCTGCACTCTGGGGAGGAACATCCCTGCCTGATGAGCCGCATATGAAGCGGGTATACCTGGATTCCCTGCAGCATTTTAAGACATTTACAGACAAGTGGGAGTGTGACGCGGAGCTGTGCGCCCATACATTTATGGACAATACTCTCGAGCGTCTCGAGTATCAGCGCAGCAGACTGTACGGGATGCCGAATCCGTTTGCTATCGGAAGAGAAGCATATCTCAGATATGCGGATATGCTCATGGAGATGGCGGTCGATGCAGTGAAGGCTGCAGACGCATAAAACAAGGTATGAACTCCTTAAAAGGAGGAACCATATAAAGCACATATCAGACATAAGGAGGAAAGATGTTATGAAAAAACTACGCAGACTTATCTCAGTCTCACTGGCAGCGGCTATGATACTTTCATTGACCGCATGCTCCGGCACCTCAGACAAGTCAGAGAGCACGAGCGCAGCAGCGGCAGAGGAGACAGCTGCCGCAGGAGAGTCTCAGGCGCAGGAGACAGGGACTGCAAAGCAGTACAAGGAGGATGTAGTCATAGGATTCGTCAATTCGCTGCAGATGACAAATCCGCAGAGCATCAGCAATGTCGCTCACAATATGCTCTTTAAGATGACACATAACACGCTTATCGGATATGATTCTACGACAAAGGAATATCTCCCGGAGCTTGCAACAGAGTGGAGCTGGACAGATGACAAGGTGCTTGAGTTCAAGCTTCGTGATGATGTTGTATTCCAGAATGGTGACCCTATGACATCAGCCGATGTTGTGGCCACATTCATGCGAGTGCTCAACGATGAGACTATAGCGTCCAAGATGGGTGCGCTTTATACCAATATAGCAAGCGTTGAGGCTGTGGATGATTATACAGTCAGGCTCACACTCAAGGAGATGAATGTTGACTTTGTTGCAGCTATGTCACATCCGACGGCCTCTATCATGTCAGATGTAGCGCTGGCTGAGGACATCGAAAACGGCGGAAGCGTCGGAAGCGGTGCCTGGAAGGTGACTGAGATGGTTGAAAACGACTATGTAAAGCTCGAGCGCAATGATGATTATTGGGGCGAGCTTCCGCCTACCAAGACGGTAACCATCCGCTATATACCTGAGAACTCGGCAAGGCTGATCGCTCTTCAGAATGGCGAGATCGATGTCTGCATAGAGCCGTCAGCCACAGAGCTCGGATTTATCGAGGAGGATGATAAGCTTGATATGGTTCAGCTCGATTCGACCACATGCTATTACCTCGCATTCTGTACGGCTCATGAGCCCGGTGATGATCAGAATCTGAGACTGGCCGTAGCACACAGCCTCAATCTTGATGAGATCAATACAGTTGCCACAAACGGAATGGGCACGATAGCTACATCATACTGGGGAAGAGATACATACGGATACACAGATTCATTCGGGCCTTATGAGCAGAATCTCGATCTTGCAAAGGAGTATCTCGCAAAGGCATATCCCGACGGCGGTGCCAAGCTTGAGATAACTGTTTCCACGAATGCCTTCCAGTCATGCGCGGAGGTCATCCAGGAGCAGGCAAGAGCGGCAGGCATAGATGTAACCATCAACAAGGTTGAGCCGGCAGCACTTTCGACTATGAGCAAATTCAATACGGCAGAGCATCAGGCTATGGTTTACAGCCTTAGCTGGAACTACTACGGCGAGGATGCCAGACGCCCGTATTATGCGAACAGCAATGTCAACAAGGCTACAGTCACGGATGAGCGTATCATGGAGCTTATAGACAGCGCGAGAGGCGAGACCGATGACGCGGCAAGAAAGGCGATGTATGAGGAAGTGCAGCAGATCAATCATGATCAGGCATATTATATCCCGCTTTTCTACAATAAGAGTGTAAATGCGTTCAATAAAAATCTGAGCGGAGTCATCTGGGAACCGAACGGATATCATGATTTCAGCCAGATAGCCGTTTCTGTTGATTGATAAAAACTCTCTGAGGGATCGAAAGCAGCTTTCGGTCCCTCACTCCAAAAGGAGGATCTATGCATCGCTATGTAATTAAGAGACTTCTTCTCATGATACCCGTCCTCATGGGTGTGTCATTTCTGGTATATTTCGTCATGGATCTGGCACCGGGGGATGTGGTAGCCATGATAGCGCCTGACGCTACGGAGGAGCAGCTGGCCGTATTGCGCCATGAGATGGGATATGACCGTTCCGTCATATATCGTTATCTGATTTATATGTCAAATCTTCTTCACGGCGATCTGGGTACATCTATCCAGACCGGCAAATCCGTGTGGTATCTGTACACATCCCGTCTGCCCAATACCCTGATGCTGGCCATCGGTGCTATAGTATTCTCTCACCTGTGCGCATTGCCTCTCGGTATATTTTCAGCTGTTCACAGAGGCTCCTTCTGGGACAATATGAGCATGGTGCTGGCGCTGATAGGTCTGTCAATGCCGGCG
>CAVCCL010000315.1:0-2826 GCA_963600665.1 Bifidobacterium catenulatum
GACAAGCGCTGTAAGGTCATTATGATCAGTGCACTTGATGAAGGATTTGATGCAAGTTATGCGAGTGATGATTATGAGGAGTACATGTGTAAACCAATTGATATCATGAAATTTGACAGTTTGATTCGCAAGCTTGAGATCATCTAGGTAAAAACAAATGGATTTATTTGATTATATGAGAGAGACAAACATGAAGAAGGGCGAATCGCCGCTTGCAAAGCGGCTTCGACCGACTTCACTGGACGAGGTAGTAGGGCAGGAACACATCCTTGGAAAGGATAAGCTGTTGTATCGTGTGATACAGGCGGATAAGCTCAGCTCGATTATCTTATATGGTCCACCAGGGACGGGGAAGACAACGCTTGCGATGGTGATCGCCAATACGACAAGTGCGGTATTTAAGGAACTGAATGCGACGACTGCCGGGAAGAAGGATATCGAGGCAGTGGTAAAGGAATCAAAAGATAATCTCGGAATGTACGGCAAGAAGACGATTCTTTTTGTGGACGAGATTCATCGGTTTAACAAAGCGCAGCAGGATTATCTTCTCCCGTTTGTAGAGGATGGAACGGTAATACTGATAGGCGCGACAACGGAGAACCCTTATTTTGAAGTGAATTCTGCGTTGATATCGCGCTCTTCTATTTTTCAGCTAAAACCGTTGTCGAAGGAGAATATCAAGACGTTGATCCGGCGTGCGGTGACCGATACCGAAAAGGGTATGGGAAGCTATGATGCAGAGATCACGGAGGAGGCAGTCGATTTTCTGGCAGATATGTCGGAGGGCGATGCGAGACATGCACTGAATGCGGTCGAGCTTGGAATCCTGTCGACCGAGCGAAATCCGGAGACGGGGAAGCTTGTGATCGATCTTCCTGTGGCAGAGGAGTGCATCCAGAGGCGCTCCATACGATATGATAAAGACGGAGATAACCACTATGATATTATTTCCGCGTTTATAAAAAGCATGCGCGGATCCGATCCGGATGCCGCCGTGTATTATCTGGCAAAGATGTTATACGCAGGGGAGAGCGTGACGTTTATCGCCAGAAGAATCATGATTTGTGCCAGTGAGGATGTTGGTAACGCAGATCCACAGGCAATACAGGTGGCAACCGCATGTGCGCAGGCAGTGGAACGTGTCGGTATGCCGGAGGCACAGATCATATTGGCACAGGCGGCAACCTATGTGGCATGTGCACCGAAGAGCAACGCAGTGATCTGTGCAATCTCTGATGCGATGCAGGCAGTCAAAGAGGTTGGAAACTGTCAGGTGCCGGTCTATCTTAGGGATGCACATTATTCCGGGGCGGCAAAGCTTGGCAATGTCGGATACAAGTATGCACACGATTATGAAAATCATTATGTGGAGCAACAGTATCTGCCAGATCAGTTAGTAGGGAGAACATTCTATAAGCCGGGGAATCTCGGATATGAAAAGCATATACAGGATTGGTTTCACCTGATAAAAAAAGAAAAGTAAGAGGTATGGAAATGAAGAAAAAGGGAATCATCATTTTAATTGTAGTACTGCTTGTTCTTGCAGGCGCAGCCGGAGCAATTTATTATGTTCTGCATAACAAAAAGGCATCAGACGAAGAGTTGGTATATGCCACAAAGGTATCCGACTTAAATGGAGGATATGACCTGACAGAAAGCCGTTATATGGGAACGGTTGAGTCACAGGAGGTCAAGGGCGTGAACCGTGACAGTGACAAGAAGGTCAAGGAACTGTATGTCAAGGAAGAAGATGAGGTCAAGGCAGGTGACGTACTGTTTGAGTACGATACCGAGTCGATGGAGCTGCAGCTTCGCCAGTTGGAGCTGGAGCTTACGAGCATCAACAATAACATTGCGACGCTGAACCAGCAGATCGCATCGCTTACGACAGAGAAGGCGGCTGCACCAGCCGAGGAGCAGTTAAGCTACAGTGCACAGATCCAGAATCTGCAGGCACAGGTCAATCAGGCAAACTATGATGCAAGTGCAAAGCAGCTGGAGATCGATCGTCAGAAGCTCTCTATGGAGAACACAAAGGTCGTTGCGCCGATGGATGGTATCATCAAGACGATCAATGAGAACAATTCAACGAGCAGCTCAGATGATGATAGCAGCAATAGTAATTCTGATAATGGTTCAGATTCTACAAGTAATGCATATATCACAATTATGGCAAAGGGCGATTACCGGATCAAGGCAACCGCAAGTGAGCTGACTGTTCGTAGTATGTCAGAGGGACAGAGCATGATCGTTCGTTCGAGAGTGGATGATTCGACATGGACTGGTACGGTTTCAAAGATTGATCTGGAGCATCCGGACAATGGAAACAGCAATGACTATTATGGAAATTCAGGAACAACCGCAACAAAGTATCCATTTTATATCAGTCTGGACAGCACAGATGGACTGATGCTTGGACAGCATGTTTACGTGGAAGTCGATTATGGACAGGGTTCTGTGAAGGACGGTTTGTGGCTGGATGAGTATTACATCATGCAGGAGGACGACGGTGCCTATGTATGGGCAGAAAATGCAAAGGGATACATCGAGAAGCGTAAGGTGGAGCTTGGCGAGTATGATGAGGATATGATGCGGTATCAGATTTTGTCTGGTCTGACGGAGGATGATTATATTGCATACCCAGAGGATCGTGTCAAGGAAGGCATGAAGGTCACACATAACTATGAGGACGTTATGATCGACGATACAGGGGATGATGGAAGTATCGACGATGGTTCTTATGATGACGGAAGTATCGATGACGGATATACAGAGGATGGCTACATCGACGGTTACACGGATGATGGCTATATTGATGGATATACC
>CAVCCL010000316.1:0-2773 GCA_963600665.1 Bifidobacterium catenulatum
GGACGTTGTTATGTACAACAATGGCACAATTAAGGAGGATTTCTAAATGGAGAAGAGAAAACTGATGGCACTTGCGTCAAGTGCTGCTATGGTGCTGACTTCTATGGGAATGGCACCGGCTGTTGCTATGGCTGATGAAGTAGAGAAGCCTGAGAAGATCACCATGATGGTTGATGGTACTGTTTTCACACAGGAGAACGGACAGGCAGAGTTTAAGACAAAGTGGGAAGAACTTACCGGTATTGAGCTTGAGATCATCCAGCCAGACCATTCTCAGTACTATGATGTATTGGGTCAGACAATCGCAGGCGGCGATTGGCCGGATGTTGTTCTGTTAGGTTCCAGCTACTATGCAAGCTATGCAGCTGAGGGTGTTCTGTGGGATATGACAGAGGCATATGAAAATTCTGAGTTGAAGGAGCGCGTTAACGACCAGAGCGTTATCGATGGTTTAAGAATTGATGGTTCCCTGTACGGAATCTCTCCTTCAAGAGGAAACGGATGTATCACTTATGTAAAGAAGGCTTGGTTAGATAACTGCGGACTGGAAGTTCCGACCACTTACGAAGAGTATCTGGCAATGCTCGAAGCATTTACCACAGGCGATCCGGACGGAAATGGTGTTGATGGCGATACATATGGTGTATCTTCCGCAGGTCTGATCGGAACTGAGGCTCCGTATACCAACTATCTGCCAGAGTTCTATCAGGATGCTTACCCGAGCTTCTACAAGAACGATGACGGTGTATGGGTAGATGGTTTCACAGAAGATTCCATGAAGGATGCTTTAGAGAGATTAAAGAGCGCATATGAGGCTGGCTACATTGATAAGGAGTCTCTGACAAATGCGACATCTGACTGCCGTACCAAGTTCTATGAGGACAAGTTCGGTGTATTCACATATTGGGCAGGAACATGGGCAACAAACCTTAAGACAAACCTTGAAGCAAACAACATTGACAGCGAGTTAGTAGCGATTCCACCGATTGAGGAGCTTGGTGCTTATACAGAGCGTGTTGCTCCGGCATGGTGTATCACTGAGGCTTGCTCAAATCCGGAAGGCGTATTCAAGTATTTCATCGAGACGATGTTAGACGGTGGCGATATGCAGTTCTTATGGACATATGGTGTTGAGGGAACTCACTGGTCCACAGCAGCTGAGGAAGTTTGCGGTGTTACTTATGAGGAAGGTCAGTTCCACATGTTAGAGAACATGGAGAAAGAAGGCACTGTTTATACAAAGAACCACATCGATCCGATGCTTGCAATCACTACTCTTGAGAATGATCCGAAGGCAGAGGCAGTAGCAGAGGAAGCACAGACTTCAGCAAAGACATTCCAGGAAAACAGCAAGATGGCTCAGCTGGTTATCTCTACTGATGAGATGGCAGAGTACAACGGTGATCTGACCACACTTAAGAATGAGGTTATCGCTAAGGTTGTTACTCAGGGCATGAGCGTTGAGGATGGTATGAAGTATTTTGATGAGCAGGGCGGAAACGACTGGTCTCAGAAGATTGTAGATTCTCTGAACAACTAATCGGTCCAAGAACAGACCTGTGTTGTTTTGAATTACGAAAAATGCAGGATAATCGATTTGTATGACAGACGGATAGCTGCAGAGAGGCATATCGTAAAAATTGACTCTCCGCGGCTTTTCCGTTGTTCAAACAGGTGCTGCGAGTGCGTCGGCATCGAAAATACCAATATCATAAAAAGGAGAATGCGATGGCAAAAAAGAACACACTGACGCTCCCGGACGGGACTGTCGTATCACACAAGAAGCCGCTTAAGGATCAGATCTATAAGTATAGATGGTTTTATCTGATGTTCCTTCCGGTATTCCTCTTCGTAGTGGTATTCTATTATCTGCCAATGTTTGGTATTATTTACTCATTTACCGAATATAAGCTGATCAAGGATCCGGTATGGACGGGACTTAAGAATTTTGAGACACTGTTTTCAAAGCCAATGTTCTGGCGTGCATTTAAAAATACGCTGTTTTTAAGTATTACGAAGCTGCTTTTGAACACGTTTGCGGCTGTAGTAATATCACTATTATTGAATGAGATCATAAATGTCCATTTTAAGAAGGTTGCACAGACAATCATTTATCTGCCTCACTTCTTATCATGGGTAGTTACGGCATCTGTATTCGGTTTGATTCTCTCACCATCCAGCTCAGGTCTGGTAAACTCCTTCCTTGTAGCAATCGGTGTGGTTGAGAAGGGAAGCGAGATCTACTTCCTCGGAAGCGCAAAGTGGTGGACACCTATGTTCTTCGTAATCAATGTATGGAAGGACACAGGATGGCAGACAATCATCATCATGGCAACACTTGTCGGTATCAGTCAGGAAATTTATGAGGCTGCTGCGATTGACGGTGCAGGACGCTGGAAGAAGATGTGGTACATCACCATGCCGGCACTGGCAAATACGATTATCACCGTTATCATCCTGAATCTGGCAAAGGTTCTGAATTTGTTCGAGTCTGTATTCGTATTGCAGAACGATGCTGTTATGGAAAAGGCAGAGGTTATCCAGACCTATGTTTACAACCAGACATTCAACAGCGGCGGTATTCCAAACTATGGTTATACCACAGCTGTAGGTTTGTTCAAGTCACTTGTCGGCTGCGTACTCGTGCTGATCTGCAACTATATCAGTAAGAAAGTCCGCAACGGACGTGGTATTGTATAAGGAGGTGGAGATAAGATGAAAGATCGTCCAAAGATTAGAGTTTTTAATGTGATTAATGGAATCCTCTTTATTG
>CAVCCL010000317.1:0-2766 GCA_963600665.1 Bifidobacterium catenulatum
CGTCAGGCTTCAATCAAGGCTGGACTTCCAATCGAGACAACTGCTGTTACAGTTAATGTTGTCTGTGGTTCAGGTCTTAACTGTGTCAACATGGCTGCACAGATGATCGAGGCAGGAGACGCTGATATCGTAGTTGCAGGTGGTATGGAGAACATGTCTATGGCTCCTTACGCTATGATGAAGGGCCGTTTCGGTTACAGAATGAACAATGGTGTACTTGTAGATACAATGGTAAACGATGCTCTCTGGGATGCATTCAATGACTATCACATGATCAAGACTGCTGACAATATCTGTGAGCAGTGGGGTCTTACACGTGAGGAGCTTGATGAGTTCGCAGCAAAGAGCCAGCAGAAGGCTGTTGCAGCTCAGGAGTCAGGCGCATTTGACGCTGAGATCGTTCCAGTTATGGTAAAGAAGAAGAAAGAGATCGTTGAGTTCAAGAAGGATGAGGGACCAAGACCTGGTACAACAGTTGAGACACTCTCAAGACTCAGAACTATCAATCCTAACGGATTTGTTACAGCCGGTAACGCTTCAGGTATCAATGATGGTGCTGCAGCTATCGTTGTTATGAGCGAGGAGAAGGCTAAGGAGCTTGGTGTTAAGCCTATGGCTACATGGGTAGCTGGAGCTCTTGGCGGAGTTGATCCTTCAATCATGGGTATCGGACCTGTAGCTTCAACCAAGAAGGTTATGGCTAAGACTGGTCTCAAGATCGAGGACTTCGACGTTATCGAGGCAAACGAGGCATTTGCTGCACAGTCAGTAGCAGTTGCTAAGGATCTTGGATTTGACGTTGACAAGCAGGTTAACCCTAACGGTGGTGCAATCGCTCTTGGACATCCAGTAGGAGCTTCAGGATGCCGTATTCTTGTTACACTGCTTCATGAGATGCAGGCAAAGGGTGCTAAGACAGGTCTTGCTACTCTCTGTATCGGTGGTGGAATGGGTTGCTCAACAGTCGTTAAGATCGAGGACTAATTGAGTACGAATAAAAGATAAAAGGAGATATATCATGGAGTTTGTTACATACGAACAGGATGGATATGTAGGAATCATCACTATCAACCGCCCAAAGGCTCTGAACGCACTCAACAGTGCAGTTCTTGAGGAGCTTGATGCTACATTCAAGGCTGTTGATCTTGATACAACAAGATGTCTTATTCTTACAGGTGCCGGCGAGAAGTCATTTGTTGCCGGAGCTGATATAGGTGAGATGTCAACACTCACAAAGGCAGAGGGAGAGGCCTTCGGTAAGAAGGGTAACGATGTGTTCAGAGCAATCGAGACATTCCCAATCCCAGTTATCGCAGCAGTGAACGGATTCGCTCTTGGCGGCGGATGCGAGATCTCAATGAGCTGTGACATCAGAATCTGCTCAGAGAACGCAATATTCGGTCAGCCAGAGGTTGGTCTTGGAATCACACCTGGTTTTGGCGGAACACAGAGACTTGCACGTCTTGTAGGTGCAGGCATGGCTAAGCAGCTTATCTACACAGCAAGAAATATCAAGGCAGATGAGGCTTACAGAATCGGTCTTGTAAATGCTGTTTATCCACTTGAGGAGCTCCTTCCAGCAGCTAAGAAGATGGCAGCCGGAATTGCAGCAAATGCTCCTATTGCAGTAAGAAACTGCAAGAAGGCTATCAACGATGGCTTACAGGTAGATATGGATCAGGCAATTGTTATTGAGGAGAAGCTTTTTGGTGACTGTTTCGAGACAGAGGATCAGAAGGCAGGAATGGGCAACTTCCTTGAGAAAGACAAGGAGAAGAAGCTTAAGGTTGTTCCTTTCCAGAACAAGTAATAATTAACAGTTCTGATATTAACATTTAGGGTGGGGAATCTGATAAAGGTAAACCATCCTAAATGTGTGATATAAGAGGAGTGAGCATGTTAAACGAAACGTACATGAATTTCTCATGTTCGCTCAAATAAAGATTTAGGAGGATATAAGAATGAAGGTTGGCGTAATTGGTGCAGGAACCATGGGTCAGGGCATTGCTAAGGCATTTGCTATGGTTGACGGATACGAGGTTGCACTCTGCGACATCAAGCAGGAGTGGGCTGAAGGCGGTAAGGACAAGATCGCTAAGGGCTATGCAAGACTCGTTGAAAAAGGAAAGATGACACAGGAGAAGGTTGATGGTATTCTTGCCAGCATCACTCCAGGTCTCAAGGAAGACTTATGTGCAGACTGCGACCTTATTGTTGAGGCTGCTTTCGAGAACATGGAAGTAAAGAAGACAACATTTGCTGAGCTTGACAAGATCTGCAAGCCAGAGTGTGTATTCGCTTCAAACACATCATCACTTTCTATCACAGAGATTGGAAATGGTCTTACACGTCCTATGATCGGTATGCATTTCTTCAATCCTGCTGACAGAATGAAGCTCATCGAGGTTATCGCAGGTGTTAACACACCAGCCGAGACTGTAGATAAGATCGTTAAGATCTCAGAGGAGATCGGTAAGACTCCTGTACAGGTTAACGAGGCTGCTGGTTTCGTAGTAAACAGAATCCTCATCCCAATGATCAACGAAGCTGCATTCATCAAGATGGAAGGTGTATCAGACATAGCTGGTATCGACGCTGCTATGAAGCTTGGTGCTAACCATCCAATGGGACCACTTGAGTTAGGTGATTTCGTAGGTCTTGATATCTGTCTTGCAATCATGGATGTACTTTACAATGAGACAGGTGACAGCAAGTATCGTGCATGTCCATTACTTCGTAAGATGGTACGTGGCGGCAATCTCGGTG
>CAVCCL010000318.1:0-2758 GCA_963600665.1 Bifidobacterium catenulatum
CTGTCATGACCTCTGACAAGGTTTCCGAGACCTCTCCTGGCATTCCTACTGAGGATTATATCTATACCAAGAAGATAGAGGGGGAGGAGGGGGAATTACATCTGGTGCTTGAGGCATCAGACTTTGCAAAGACTTGGGAGACTGATGCAAAGGCTATGGCTTTCAAGCAGTCAGATATGAGTAGCACCCTCTTCTTTGTCTACATCAAGTGTAAGGGAACTCCTGGTGCCTGCACCCCTTGCAGGCTTGATGAGGAGACTACCCTTGGAGTGACCTTTGATGAGAACATCCTTTATCAGAGAGTGATGGACTATACCAAGGATTTGGTTAGGGACTGCTGCAATATCCCTGTAAGTTTCATTGATTTCATCCTTCTTTGGAATGCATTCAAGGCTTCAGTGGAAACAGAGCATTACATCCAAGCAATCAAGTTCTTTAATATGCTCTTTGACGTTGTAGATGACAATGGGCATGGGTTAGTAACTAAAACTTGTGGCTGCCATGGATGAGATTCTTTATGAAGCATTGAGTAAGTACTATCATGCCCTGGAGGTAAAGGGCTATATGCCAATTACCCACAGTTCCAAGCTGTTGGCACTGATATTCTACAGGGACTTTGTGTACCATGACTATAGAGGATTGCTCAGCAAGGAAGATTATCGTCTTATAGAAAGAGCCTTGGACTGCATCTATGGGACCAGTTGTTTAATACCTTATCCAGATTACTTGAAGATGGGAAAATTACATTTAGGAGAAATTACAGAGATGGCTGACAGAATCAAGACCCTTGAGGACACTGATGTGGTGAAGGTCATCCATAACCTTAGTGATGCACAGGGTGATGTGGATTCAGACATCATCATCACTATGGAAGATGAATAAGCAGTTTACTTAAATTGGTAAACAGTTTCCTTAATATGGCTCATTGGTATTGTTAAATTCAGTACCTTTGAGCCATAATTGTAAATAAAGGAATATGTTAGTAAAGGAAATAGTCTACACCTGCTTGGACTTGGCAAAGGCAAATACCTCTGATGATGCATTCTTTACAGAGGAACACGTCATCTTCCTGCTGAAAAAATACAGGAGCTTCCTCATCAAGAAGGAGCAGGAGAAGCAGAAGTCAACTACAGACATTGCCTCTGAGTTTGAGTACCAGCAGATATGCCTTGACCTTGAGAAGGTGGCAGCCATTGACGGTGAGCCTTGCACTGGAGGGTATTATCTCCGTACAACCAAGAAGATACCCAAGATACTTGAAGGCAACCAGCCTAGGGTATATCCCATTGATTTTTACCAGGGTATCAACATCTGTTTTATACCAAGGGACAGGATGAGGTATGTGGGAACCAACAAGTTCTTGCAGAACATCATCTATGTGTCTATAGGTCCAGACCTCCATCTGTACCTCAACAGCAACAACCCGCAGTTCTTCTATCTCAGGAAGTTGAGGATGAGTGCAGTCTTCGAGGACTTTGATGATGTGTCTGACTACCTCTGTGATGATGAGGGCAGTGACACCTCTTGTGATGTACTGGATGAGACCTTCCCCATCAGGGAGTACTTGGTTCCCCAACTTATTGAGCTTGTGGTACAGCAACTTGTAGGTTCTGAATATAAGCCAGTTGATGAAAAGAACAATGCAAGCGATGACCTTGCGAAGGTAGGAACTTCTAAGCAGAGTTAACCATGGATTACAAGGAGTTTAATACACAGGTACGCAAGGCAAGGAGTACCCAGAAGACTGCAAAGGTGAGGAACTCCTGGGGTGTTTATAATGCATACAAGCACATGAGGAAGAATGGCTGGTATGACATAGGCAGACCCTTGAAGGAGAAGGAGTTCTATGCCATTATCAGAGGCATCAATGACCTGCTTGCAGAGAATATCTCCAATGGCATAGACGTAAGGTTCCCTTGGGCAATGGGCTGCCTTGAGGTACACAAGCTCAAGTGTGGGGTAAGCCTTGTGGACGGCAAGCTGAAGAACACCTACCCAGTATCATGGGCTGACACCTTGAAGCTGTGGTATGAGGATGAGGAGGCAAGGAGGGAGAAGGCACTTGTAAGGTATGAGCATGAGTACACCTACTTTATCCAGTACAACAAGCATGATGCTAAGTTTACAAACCAGTGCTACTACCAGTTTGCCCCCAACAGGTTTGCAAGGGTAGCACTACAGGAGAATGTAAAGAAAGGAAAAATAGAGACATTATGGTAACGGAAATACAATACACAAGCATCAAGAGGGTCTTGGATGACCTCCTTGACCATCCCCTGCTGAGGGACTTGACCCTTGAGCAGGTGATAAGGCATACCATCAGGTTTATCAGTATCTTCGGCTTCCCCAAGCTCTACCAAGACAAGATGGAGACCATTGATATTAAGGACTATAGGGGACTGCTTCCCTGTGACCTTATATCCATCATACAGGTGAGGGACTTGGATTCAGACATCTGCCTGAGGTCAATGACAGATACCTTTGCCCCAGGCATGAGACCACAGCCTATGGATGATTATCCTCCAAAGGACTTGCTGAACAATGCACATCCAGCTGGAGAGTACATTCCACCAAGGAAGAAACACCATGAGGAGCTTGCCTACAAGACCCAGGGAAGGATTATCTTCACCTCCTTCAGGGAAGGGAGGGTAGAGATAGCTTACAAAGCAATACCTGTAGATGAGAATGGCTTCCCCTTGCTGATAGACAATGAGACTTATCTCAATGCTCTTGAGGCATATATCAAGAAGCAGGTGTT
>CAVCCL010000319.1:0-2754 GCA_963600665.1 Bifidobacterium catenulatum
CAGCTACGGCGTAAGCTCGCTGCTGAGTATGTACCTGAGTATAGGTATGGTGCTGAGCGTCGGACTTCGCAAAGACGAAGAAATCGACAGGAGGTTTTCATGAATATCGGATTTCTCGCAAATGATTCAAAAAAGAAGCTGATGCAGAATTTCTGCATCGCCTATCGCAATATACTTGTCAAACACAGTCTTTATGCCACAGGAACTACCGGACGGCTGATAGAAGAGGCTGCACACCTCAATATCCATAAATATCTGTCGGGTCCTATGGGAGGAGCAGAGCAGCTGATCGCGCAGATCGACAATAATGAAATAGATCTTGTCATATATCTGCAGGATCCGAACAAGCCTGTTCATCATACGGAGCCAAGTGTAAGCAGTGTAGTAAAGAGCTGCGACATCAACAATATCCCGATAGCCACCAATCTCGCTACTGCAGAGATACTGATACTGGCGCTTGACCGCGGTGATTTTGAATTCAGAGAGTCATACCGCTCTGCAAACTGACCGCTTCCGGCAGGATGGTCTGCGGTTAATACCGCTGTTGCAGCAGCATTCATGACCGGCCGGCGAGGAAGGCAGATGTCCCGACATACTAAAAACATCAGTAAGAAAAGCATTCCGACACCAATTAAGACTCTGATTCTGATCAGCCTGCTTTTGCTGACAGGATGCGGAGTCTGGTTTTTGTCCGGCAAGGCTGCAAGGCTGACATTAAGCAATCCTTATCAGGACAGCTATTATCAGGCCCTTTTGAGCAGCGACTCTGCGGGGGGACGGCTGACGCCGTATGCCGACAGTCTGGCTGTTCTGGATTCCGAGTATGATGATGAGTCCGTACAGGCGGGATCTGCGCTGCTGATTGATGAGACTGACGCATCATGCCTTTTTTCAAAGGATGCGATGACCAGGATGAACCCTGCAAGTACAACGAAGATCATGACAGCGCTTCTCGCTTTGAAATACGGAAAGCTGAGTGACATAGTAACTGTCCCGGCCGAGGCCATGGTCACTGAGCAGGGCGCCAGCCTTGCAAAGCTCAAGACAGGAGACAGATACTCGCTGGAGCAGCTTTTGTACGGGCTCATGCTTCCCTCAGGCAATGATGCGGCAAATGCCATAGCCATACACATAGCAGGGGATATATCCTCCTTTGCCGATATGATGAACGAAGAGGCCCAAAGGATCGGAGCTCTCGGCTCACATTTCACAAATGCTCACGGACTGACCGATGAAGGGCATTATGTGACAGCGTATGATCTTTATCTTATATTCCACGAGGCGCTCAAGTATGATACATTCCGCATGGTGACCGGATCCGCTTCGTATACAGCATATTATGAGGATGCATCCGGCAAGGCATGCTCGCGCACCTGGGCCAACGGCAATCGTTTCATCGCCAAGACAGAGGAGCTCCCATCCGGATTTAAGGCATTTTCCGGAAAAACAGGCACGACGCTGGCAGCAGGAAACTGTCTGGTGCTTGGCGTTGCGGATGCACGGGAGCATGAGTATACAGCCATCTGTCTGAAATCGCCAAGCCGTGATCAATTGTATGAGAACATGCGAAGCATGCTCAAAAATAGCCTGAACTAGGTTGAAGTTTGTGTTTTTATAAACTATAATTCAAGTACAGCTTATGACAACATAAGGAGGAACAAGTATATGGTTAGAATCATTTGCGGTGAAAAGGGAAAGGGCAAGACAAAGCACCTTTTGGATAAGGTAAACACCCATGTAAAGACAGCTCAGGGCACTATAGTTTACCTGGATAAAAGCACGAAGCATATGTATGAGCTGAACAACAAGATTCGTCTTGTCAATGTAAAGGAATATCCTCTTTTCAGTGCGAATGCATTTATAGGATTTGTATGCGGCATTCTCTCTCAGGACTGGGATCTGGAGGCTATATATTTTGACAGCTTCCTGACCATCGCCAATCTTGAGGAAGGAGATATAACAGGCACCATCGATGTGCTTGAAAAGCTTTCCGAGAAGTATCATGTTGATTTTGTTCTCAGTATCTCAAGAGATTCTCATGATCTCCCCGAAAACGCAAAAAAGGATATCGAGATAGCGCTTTGAGCCGGCAGCTTATATGAATATTCCGAAGGCAGCTGAAAAAGCTGCCTTCGCTGCATTTATGCGGTGGAGGTTTGATTTTTGGCATCGGACAGAAAGATAGTCCCGCTGAAGCGGCGTTCACAATTTAATATAGGGATCGTCATACTCGGTATCTTTCTGATGTATATTGTATTTACCGTCGCTGGCTATGTGGGCCGCAAGAAGGTTACCTACTATGAGGTGTGCGCCGGAGATATGGTCAAAAACACTGAACGGACAGGACTTATTCTGCGTGATGAGATTGTTGAATATGCTCCGAGCACCGGATATGTGAACTATTTTGTCTCGGCAGGCAAAAGGGTCAGTGTAGGCTCATCGGTATACGCGCTGGATGAAACCGGAGGGCTGTCTCAATACCTTCAAAATAATTCTCTCAACGAAGTCTCGGTATCAAAGGACAATCTTCATACTATACAAAAGCAGCTTTCAAAGTATTCCTCATCCGGATCTGATGCAGATTTCAACATGGTATACATGGCAGGATCCTATATCAATTCGGCTATTCTGGAATATGCCGGGATGAATACACTGGAGAACCTTGATCAGCTTCTGTCAGGCACCGGAATCACATATAAATGTGAGAAAGCTCAATATACAGGGGTTCTGAGCCTTGATATAGACGGCTATGAG
>CAVCCL010000320.1:0-2734 GCA_963600665.1 Bifidobacterium catenulatum
AGATCGGCCTTACTACCTAATTAAGAAGGGCATGCGTCCAGAAGGGGTATATGTCAGGCAGGGTTATTCCTCAGTTCCTGCCTCTGATTCAGCAATCAGACAGATGATTAAAGATACCGACGGTGACCGATTTGAAGAAATGCGTGCTCTTGATCAGAACCTCACATTTGAAGATACAACAAAGGAATTCAAAAAACGCAAGGTTGCATTCGGCCCCGAGCAGATGAGAACTCTTAAGCTAGTTGACAGGGACAACCTATACAGCAATCTAGGACTGCTTCTTTCCGATCAATGCACGCACACTATAAAAGTGGCCGTTTTCCAGGGAACAGATCAGACGATATTCAGAGACCGCAAAGAATTCACCGGCTCTCTCATAAGACAGATGAATGATGTATATAATTTCCTGGATTTCTGTAACAGTACTTACGCAACGATTGATAAGCTGGTGAGAATCGACACAAGAGATTATCCGGAAACTGCACTCAGGGAAGCCTTGTTGAACTTGCTTGTACATAGAGATTACTCATTCAGTGCGAGTGCACTTATAAGCATCTATAGTGACAGGATTGAATTTGTTTCCGTCGGCGGATTGGTAGGCGGGATTGAAAAGGAAGATATCATGCTGGGAATTTCAGTATGCCGAAACCAGAATCTTGCGAATGTGTTCTATCATCTTCATTTAATTGAAGCATATGGCACCGGTATAATAAAAATCATGAAGGAGTATGAAAAGATAGACTATAAGCCTGTAATCGAGATTACAAAGAATGCCTTCAAGATAATTCTGCCGAATGCCAACGAATGCTCTCCTCGGCATTCAACTCCCCCACAGAAAACAAAAGCACAGAGCCAATTAAGTGACAAGGATAAAAAAGTACTTGAATACACCAAGACAAACGGCTCTGTAACAAGAGCAGAGATAATCAGTTCTCTCGGAGTGACGATATCTGAAGCAGCAAAAATCCTGAAAAGGCTGACAGAATGTAATCTCTTAAGCCGCAACGGAAAGGGAAGAAGCACAAGCTACACGCTTCCAGAATAAGAAAAGGTGCCACTTGAGCCTATGGCTTCGGCAGCACCCTTTGAGAAAGAATTAATCTCACTCTTCGATAAATGCACTTGGAGCAGCCTCAATGCCCTTCTTCCACTCAATAGCGTTGACAAGGAAGAATGTGATTGTTCCTACTGCACAGCCGAATACAACAGGAAGAATTCCAAGATAGAAATCACCGCCCGAGAGTATCTGCCAGAATACAACACCGATTGTTCCGGTAATGATGGAAATCTGACCGGAGCGCTTAGTTGCCCTCGGCACTACCATTCCCAGTCCGTATGCAGCAAAAGGTCCTGCACAGCGGATAGCGAATGCGAATGTGTTCATCGTTACAATGTTGATTCCAAGAAGTGAAATAAGCATAGCAACAGCACAGCATATGACGTTGCACCATCTGACAACTCTGACTTCCTTCATGCCGTCAAGCTGCTTTGAAGCATATGGCTTATAAAGGTCGTTGATAATCATTGTTGACATACACAATAGGTTGGAGTCTGCAGAGCTCATCGTTGCCGAGATGATTGCAGCAGAAACAAGTCCTGTGATGATTGTAGGAGCATATGCCTCAGTTACAGCCATCATTGCCTGACCTGATGCAGGGTTGCCGAGAGCATCCTTAACTGAAAGTGCCGCAAGTCCCATAAGGGTCGGGAAGAATGACATCGCAGCCATCAATACTGCACTGAGTAAACTTGCCCTGACTGCTGTCTTCTCGTCCTTTGCAGACTCAAAGCGGCTGATCATTTCTGGTCCCGAAAGGAATGTACAGAAATAGTTGAAGATATAGCCGATGATTACAACCCAGCCTATCTTTGTGATATCGAGCTGCTCAGCGGGAAGCTTGGAAGCAATTGTGCTCCAGCCGCCGCATCCCTTGATAACAAACGGTGTTGCTATTGCAAGGCCCACGAGGATGATGATGAACTGGACAAGGTCAGATACCTGGTCTGCTATCATACCGCCGAAGGTTGTGTAGAGGATGATAACGGCTCCAGCAATAATCATACACAGTCTTGTGTCGATTCCCGTGAGGACAGATACAACCGATCCCGATGCAGCAACCTGGCTGGATGTGAGACAGAAGAGAGCGAGAACGTACAAAACTGCCGAGAAGCCAGCACTGAAACGACCGAATCTTCTTCCGATGACTTCAGGAATGGTGACAGCCATTGTCTTTCTGATTTTCGGTGCAAAATATGCAAGAGGAATCATTGCAATGGATGCTGCGAGGACGTACCATACGGCACTCATACCCCATGTGGTGTATGCCTTTCCTGCAAGTCCTGTCGTACTTCCGCCGCCGATATTATTGGCACTGAGGGAGAATGCTATCATAAAGAGGCCCATTCGTCTTCCCGCGAGCATATAGTCGTCAGCGTCTTTAATCTTCAGCTTACCTACAACAAACCCGATTACGAGCATCCCTAAGAGGTAAGCAACTACGATAATGAGTGCGTCAATATTAACTGTCATCATTATCCTCCTATATTTATTATGATTTAATTCTTACTGATAAAATCAGAACTGGCAACAAAAAAAGGATAACCTGTATACTTTTGACTAAACCTAAAGAAGCGAGATTAAAGTTAAGGTATTCTTCAATGCAAGTATAAGAAGGGAGAGCGCAAAGATGGTATTCATCGTCTTACGGTGGCTCTTATATACTCTTTTCAGTAC
>CAVCCL010000321.1:0-2714 GCA_963600665.1 Bifidobacterium catenulatum
AGCCATATTTGCATATGGATATGTGCTGAAGTCATGGAACATGATTGCACGTCCTCAGGTAAGACTTGAGGCGGTTGAGAACAACAACATCTCCGTCGAGAAGAAAAAGGAGATGGAGGGATATTGGAATATTGCGGTCTTTGGTGTAGACAGCCGTGGTGACAGTGTGGTTGAGCGAGGTATTAACTCGGATGTTATCATGATAGTGAGCATCAATAAGGATACCGGCGATATCAAGATAGTATCGGTATTCAGAGATACCTACCTCAATATATCGGACAAAAACTCCTACAACAAGATTAACCAGGCATATGCCATAGGCGGACCGGAGCAGGCTCTTGCGGCACTCAACAAGAACCTGGATCTTAATATACAGCATTATGTGGCATTTAACTGGAAGGCGGTTGCAGAGGGCATCAACATCCTCGGAGGTGTCGATAATATACCGATATCCAAGGCAGAGCTTTATTATATAAATGCATATATAACCGAAACTGTTAAGGTTACCAAGATTGGTTCAGTACAGCTGACGAGCACAGGAGAGCAGCATCTTGACGGTGTACAGGCTGTAGCATACGGACGTCTGCGCTATATGGACAATGACTTTGCGAGAACAGAGCGTCAGAGAAATATACTGAAGGCTGCATTTGCCAAGGCAAAGAACGCAAACTTCTCAGTACTTAACAATATCATGGTTGTCTGCTTCCCGCAGGTGGCAACTAACATTGAATTTAATGAAGTAGTGGATATGGCACAGCATATCACACAGTACAACATTGCCGATACAGGCGGATTCCCGTGGTCAAGAGGAGATGCCAATGTTGGCAGCAAGGGAGACTGCGTAGTTCCAACAACCCTCGAATCAAATGTAATAAAGCTTCATGAGTTCCTGTTCGGAGATGCCAACTATCAGCCTACAAGTGCAGTACTTAATATCTCAGAGAAGATTAAATCTGACTCAGGCAGATATAAGGAGGGCAAGGTAATAGAATCTGTTGCAACTGACGGCGGCGTAATTCAGAAGAAGAAAGCATCAACAGCTGAAACCAAGTCACCGGCAGAGGAGGAGGCTGAGGACAGCTCACAGAGCTCATCCAAGAACAAGAAGTCAACTATAGGAGTTGATGAGGAGGGCAATTATATCTACCCGACCGATGCAGACGGCAACATAGTTATCCCGACCGATGCAGACGGCAATGTCATCTATCCGACCGATGCAGACGGAAGCATCATTAAGGAGTCCTCAGCGGCAAGACCTACGGAGCTGTCAACCGAGGATCTGGTGCCGGGAGATCTGGATGAGTCAGATGAACCGCTTGATGGTCCTGTGCCGTCAACCTCTGCTCAGAATCAGACGACAAGCGCTTCCAACAGGGAGACAACAAGCTCGGGTCATAATACGACAGAGACTACAGGCTCAGCCAATACAAACGGACCCGGCAGCAATACAAGCAGCAATACAAACAGCAATACAAGCACTGCAGGACCGGGAGATAATACCTCCTCCGGCAGTACTTCAAACAGTCCAGGAGGAAACAGCAGCTCAGACACAAGCACGAGTCCGGGCGGCAATACCTCATCAGAGCCGATTATCTCTAATGATGGTCCGGGTTCAATCTCTACAGGCAGCACCAGCGGCCCGGGAGGTTCATCCTCGACATCGGTAGTGTCTGACGGCCCAGGCTGATAATTGTATACTTTTTAAGGATTAATGAAGGTGCTGAATTGATCAGCAACTCGTAAAATTCAGGTGCCCTGGCAGATAAAACTTCCAGGGCACCTGAATGCTTTATCGGGCATTTAAGAAAACCATAAAGCAGGCCAAAATAATATCTCGCAAAGGCTAATTTTAGGTTGACAGAAGATAAGCTAAAACGTATAATACAATAGCTGTTCGAAAAAACGGCATGTTTTAATGCACAAACCACTAGCCCCGGCTTGAAGCATTAACCTATTAAAATATTTATATTAGGAGGGTAACCATGAAAAGTTATGTGGCTACACCGGCTACCATCGAGAGAAAATGGTATGTTGTTGACGCAACAGATAAGACTCTTGGACGCCTTGCTTCAGAAGTGGCTAAGGTTTTAAGAGGAAAGAATAAGCCTACTTATACTCCGTTCCTTGATACAGGCGATTACGTCATCGTTGTCAACGCAGAGAAGTTCAAGGTAACAGGCAAGAAGATGAGCCAGAAGACATACTTCAGCCATTCTAAGTATATCGGCGGAACAAAGACTCTTACACTTTCAGAGATGCTTGATAAGCACCCTGAGCAGGTTATAGAGCACGCAGTCAAGGGCATGCTTCCCAACGGCGCACTTGGCAACGCTATGTATAAGAAGTTATTTGTTTACTGCGGACCGGATCATAAGCATCAGGCACAGAAGCCCGAAGAGCTTACATTTTAATCGGTAGGAGGAAGTATAAATGGCAGCTACACAGTATTACGGCACAGGTCGTAGAAAGAAGTCAATTGCAAGAGTTTATGTTACTCCGGGAACCGGTAAGATCACAGTTAACGGCAAGGACATTGATGAGTACTTCGGTCTTGAGACCCTCAAGGTTATCATCCGTCAGCCGTTTGCAGCTATCGGTGCGGAGGGCAAGTTTGATGTTAAGGCAAATGTTCACGGCGGCGGTATCGCAGGCCAGGCAGGTGCCATCAGACACGGTATCTCACGTGCTCTTCTCCATGAGGATGAGGAGAACAG
>CAVCCL010000322.1:0-2662 GCA_963600665.1 Bifidobacterium catenulatum
CTATATTAAGATTGATATTACGCTCCTGCGCGAGGTTCATCTTGCTGAACAGAAAACCCGCGATCAGTTTCATGTTGATCCTGAGAAGATACGAATTCTTGATGACATGGTCATTGCAGGAGGTATCCAGCTCATTTGAAAGGGCGGCAGCGAGAGAGTCATAATCAGTATAACTGATCGGCAGCATGCTGATGGCCTGAAGCTCGTTGTTGTAGTCGTGCTGTCTCATGCGCACCTGATCTATCAGATCCTCTATAATAGGAAGATACTGTTCATATGACTGTAGCTGCTTCCGAGATTCTCTGAGGCTCATATAGTTCTTGTACATTCCCGAGTATAAAATGAGGATAAGTATGACTATAAACAGGAAAGTCATAAATATATTCATGAAGTCCTTAGGGGATATACGCTGGTATAAAACCATGGATACCATGAGGGCAAATACTGCGAGTATTATATTTCTGGATACCTGATTTTTCACTATAAGAGCATCGTACAGCTTGTCCATATGTCCGAATTTGTATATAAGTATAGCTATGATGAAAGCCATGGCTTCGGTTATATATGTTGTGGTATTGGTGAATGGGTTGTCCGTAAACTGCATGATGACAACCATCTGGATGAGGTTCAGTATAGTCATGATGATAAGTGTAATTGCGTATCCCGTTATGATCTTCATTGGCGGATACCGGAATGCCAGGGAGTAGAATACAAAGCAGTATATGTATGTTATCAGTGTGAATATGAATCTGGAATCTGTAACCGTGGAAATCAGAGCGACCGGTAAAGTCAGCAGAAGCAAAGGCGGAAGTCTCCTTGCTATCTGGGAGAACTTTACATTATATATAGCCATCATAAATACTAAAAAGACAACGGTATCGAGTAATATTTTTGAAAGAAAGTCGAAATAAGCAGCCATTTTATCTGTTCTCCTGATAAGTTTCTATAATAGTTTTGTATTTGCGCCCGACCGGTATGGATTCCTGGGCCAGTTTCAGTGTTATAAGTGAATTGGATCTGTCGTAGCTCTGTATGTAGTCGGGATTGAAGTAATAGCTTTTGTGGCATCTGACCAGAGGTACATCACCGGCATCCTGCAAAATTGACTCAAAGGTCGGGTTGGTGACGATAAAATCACCGTCGGATGTGAAAATGTGCTTGTGATGGCCTGATGCACATACATAAATAATTTCATCCATGCTGATATGGAAAAGTATTCCCTGAATATCCTTCACCCGGATCCTTGATGTCTGGTCGTCAGGCTGTGCAAGCACTGAGTTGATTCCTCCTACGACATCGCTTCTGTCATAAGGCTTTGAGAAATAATACTGGCAATGATATTTGTTGATGACATCAAGGTTTGGAACAGTGATATCGGTGATGAAAATGACAGGTGCGTCATTGTATTTTGGAATTCTTCGGAGATAACCACATACATCCAATCCGGTCTTTCCTCCACCGAGATCAATGTCCAGTAAAAAGATATCAATATCAAATGAATCTATTATTGTTATGGCATCGTTGTAGGTCGATGCGGTGTTGACAATAGCGTCTGCGTACTCTTCTTCAATTATATGTTTTAAGCCGGTAAGCTGGATATTGTCATCCTCAACAATCAGAAAATTCATAATCAAACACTCCTGTGAAAAACTGATAGATAAACAAAACTCTTAAATTATTAACATATCAAGAACATTTTATCATACAAATGGGAATTTCTACAATAGGTATAATTAAAGTATATGTGTGTTGTACACGAAAATTTATGTCGTTCAGGTTGTTATACGCGTCGTTTGTGTCGATTTTTGCCAAAACTATTGGAAAAATTATACAAATAGTATAGTGTATGTAACAGAGAATAATTAACTCTGAGGGGAGATTGATTATATAGTGTCAGATAGGATGTATCAGGTACAGGTATTTCGGTTAAGGGTATCTGTACAGTATATTCAATCTGATGCATAAGAGCTGCCATATGTGTCTGGGCATGTATGGCAGCTTTTTTGCGTTAAGCTGTAATATAATACTATTTAAAATTTGAAAATAATATGGTATGATGTAGAGAAACATGGGGTTTTGTATACATCTGTGTGAAATTCCATAAATGACAAAAAGCTATTACCAGGAGGAAGAGTATGATTAAATTATTTGACAACGGTGCTTATCTGTTACATGGTACAGAGCTGGTTGAGGATAATGCTGAGGCAGGTGCAGTTCTCGCATCAAAGCTTGGCAGTGCTCCATCAAAGGAAGAGGCATCAAAGAACACACTTGCTTACGGAATATTGGCTAAGCATAACACATCTGACAATATGGAGAATCTTAAGATCAAGTTCGATAAGATGACTTCACATGATATAACATTTGTAGGAATCATCCAGACAGCAAGGGCATCAGGTCTTAAGGAGTTCCCTATACCATATGTACTTACAAACTGTCACAATTCACTGTGTGCCGTAGGTGGAACCATCAATGAGGATGACCACATGTTTGGTCTCTCATGTGCGAAGAAGTACGGCGGTGTGTATGTACCACCTCATCAGGCAGTCATCCATCAGTTTGCAAGAGAGATGCTGGCAGAGTGTGGCGCCATGATACTTGGATCAGACTCACATACACGTTACGGTGCTCTTGGTACTATGGCTATTGGAGAGGGCGGCGG
>CAVCCL010000323.1:0-634 GCA_963600665.1 Bifidobacterium catenulatum
ATTCATTGTTGAATCCTCCAGCTTGATTTTTTGAGGATTCATATTCACGTATTATTCCTTGAATTCTTTTTTCTGAAAGAAAAAATATTTTGCCAAGTTCTGTGATAGTTTCACCCGAATGGAATCTACTTACTATCTCCTTGTTTCTCTTTGCAAGCCTGTTTTTGGCACCATTCTTTTCACCCCAACCCATTGCTTTCTCACTCCTGCGCGGGATATATAAAACTTTACCATCAACATATTTTTGAATTTCTTTGATCAAGGCAAGTTCCCAAGCCATGCTCCATTCGCACCCCTTCGGGGGCGCTTCATGGACGGCTGGCGCCGTATAAAACAGCAAAAATAAACGCCTCTGCCTGCATACAAGCCATGCCCCATTCGCCCCCCTTCGGGGCGCTTCATGGACGGCTGACGCCGTATAATAAAAAAAGAGAAAACATCTCTCTGTGAGCAAGCTCCCATCGATGTTTTCTCTCTTTTTATTGCATGGCTTGTAGCTTAGCCAAAGTACCTCTTAAGTAATCCCTCTAATGCTCTGCCATGTCTAGCTTCGTCTCTTGCCATCTCATGAACAGTGTCATGGATTGCATCCAGATTATTCTTCTTTGCACATTTTGCAAGATCAACCTTACCT
>CAVCCL010000323.1:644-2629 GCA_963600665.1 Bifidobacterium catenulatum
CCGAACTCGCAGTCAACTCTCCATGCAAGGTTCTTCTTTGTAGAGCTTGTCATGTTTGGCTCTAAGTCCTCACCTAACATCTCAGCAAACTTTGCTGCATGCTCTGCTTCTTCGTAAGCCGCCTTCTCCCAGTAGAGACCAATCTCTGGGTAACCCTCACGATGTGCGATTCTTGCCATGCAAAGGTACATACCAACCTCTGAGCACTCGCCCTCGAAGTTTGCCTTGAGCTGATCGAAGATAAACTTCTTATCCTCATCGCTGATCTCTGGGTTGTTCTTTACTGTTGAAGCGTATACGCCATACTCATGCTCAGCAGCGAGTGTCATCTCACCCTCCACCTTCTTGAACTTATCTGCGCCAACATGGCAAACTGGGCACTCTGCTGGAGCTGCGTCACCTTCATAAACATATCCACATACTGTACATACAAATTTCATAATAAATCTCCTTTCGTTTCTCCACATGTTTGAATGATTATCATATCTTTTTTACTGAGCTGCAATCTCTAACTTTCACAAATCAGTAATGATTATCATTTTTGTTATTGTTAATATATCACACGATACCCTGACTGTCAACCTATATTTTTTATTATTTTTGATTTTTTATTCGCAGTCACATTAAAATGAGGTCCTATGATATCCATAGAACCTCTCCTTTACATATATTAACCAAGCATATTATTTACAACTTCATTCAGATGCATACCATTCGAGCCTTTGATCAGTACGATATCTTCCGGCTGCATCACAGAAAGCAGATACAAAGCAACCTCGCCATTGTCCTTGAAGCTGTAACAGTTGATATCCGAGTTGCTGTCCTTCACGCCCTGCATGATATGCTGCGCCAGATCACCGACTACGACCAGCTCGTCGATTTTCTTCGTTGCCAGATATTTGCCGATCTCATAATGATACTCGACTTCCTTCTCACCAAGCTCAAACATATCGCCAAGCACCGCAATCTTCTTACCGGTTGTCTCCAGATCCTCCAGCACATTCAGACTTGCTTTCATGGAATCCGGGCTTGCATTGTACGTGTCATCAATGATCGTGTATTTGCCCGGAATGCGGATCAATCTCTGACGTAGTCCTTGGAACTTCGCAAGTCCGGCTGCTGCCTTCTCCAGATCCAATCCCATATAATCTGCAATCGCAAGACCAACCAGCGAATTTCCGACATTGTGCTTGCCAAGTGCGTTGAGCCGCACATGCACGCGCGTGTCTCCATGCACGAAATCATATACATACTGGTAATCTTCCATATGAAGATTCTCCGCCCGGTAATCGCATTCCGCACCAGTGCCGTATGTAAATGTACGGACGCCGGTATCACCTTTCACTTCTGCGAGCAATGCATCATCGCCATTCAAGAACAGCACGCCATCCGGGCTCATATGATTGATGATAGACAATTTCTCTTTGCGGATATTCTCCTGTGTCTTCATAAATTCGATATGCGCCACACCGATCATTGTCACGACACAGATATCCGGCTTCACCATGTCAGACAGAATCTCCATCTGTCCCGGTTCACTGATACCCATTTCAAGCACTGCTGCCTCTGCGTTCTCATCAATCCGGCGAAGTGTCAGCGGCACACCAATCTGGGAATTCAGATTACCCTCGGTCTGGTAGACATTTAAGCATCCCGAAAGCACAGTTGCGATCATCTGCCGCGTTGTCGTCTTTCCAACACTTCCGGTCACACCGACAATCGGTTTGTGGAACTTCTTGCGCACGTAAGCGCCAATATCCTGCAATGCCTTTTCTGTATCACTCACGTAGACAAACGGCTTCTCCGATACGACAATATCGGTATGCTGTGATGTCAGGGTTGCCGCACCTGTGTGAAGTGCGCTCTCGATAAACCGATGCGCGTCAACCCGCTCCCCGATGATCGGGACAAATAAATCGCTCGGCTTGATCTCCTTGGAATTGATGCAGACATCTTTGATCTCTGTATTTTCATCGCCACACAGC
>CAVCCL010000324.1:0-2622 GCA_963600665.1 Bifidobacterium catenulatum
AGGAGTGCTTAGTAATGCACAGACAGACTATGCATGGGCAGCCCATAGCCTTCAGACAGAAATGACTACACCTTCAGTCTCAGAGATGGAGAGCATGACAAGGTTCCTGAACACAATGCTGAAGCCTGTGACATCCTTTGACACTCACTTCAAGGATATGGGTGACAGGGAATACAGAAGGAGGTATTAAGTATGGCAAGGACAGTATACAATATATCAGCATTTGACCCCTTACAGGTGATGGAGGGTACTCTCTGTGTGATGGTAAGCAGTTCTGTAAGTGGCAGTACCATAGCCAACATAGATACCAGTGGTTCTGTAAACTCTTCCTTCAAGGGTGCTGGCATCTGCAAACTTGAGGGGCTTGACACCTATAGCATGATGGTACAGGGAGTGAAGTACAAGTTCAACAAGAGTGGTGCAGGTATCTATGGTGCCAGCAGCTACAAGATAATGCTTGCATCCATTGATTCCAATGCAGCTTCCTCTGGCAATGCCATCAAGAGTTCCAGCACCACTATGGTTACAAGGTCTGCAAGCGGCTCTACCACCACTACTGTGAACTACGGCTCAGGCAGTGACATCATCATTGACTCCCTCAATGCAAGGGATGAGTTTGCAGTACAGGCACTCAAGCAGTTGCTTGACAAGGTTCCCAATCCTACGGCAGTCTCAGATTCTGAGATGAGCTACTACTGTGATGCTGCCTACCAATGGGCTGCACACATGATGGAGGCGTCGGCAAATGCAAGAGGGTCCTTCACCCAGCAGTCAAGCTCAAGTGGCAGCACTACAACAAGGGCAGATGTTGCAGAGAGTTCCCTCTCAACCAATACAGAGAAGCTGCTCAACAACATAGTGTGTGCCCTTGAGAATATGCAGAATACCCTTGGCAACCTGGTAACAGCTGTGAACTCGCTTACATCAGCTGTAAGCAGCAGGGTGACAGCAGTCAATAATGAGATAAGTAAGGTCAACTCTGACATCTCTGCACTTGATGGCAGGGTTTCCGCACTTGAGAGCAAGGCTTCCTCTGGAAGTGGCTCAGATGCAAGTAACAATTAAAAGACAAGGCTATGGCAAAGAACTATATGCAATGGAAGACAAAGGGGATGAACAGGGATTCCTCTGTGTCAGCATTCAGCTCAGAGTTCTCCTTTGAGAACAGAAACCTTAGGCTCTCCACCAATGAGGGCAATACCCTCATGTCATGGGTGAATGAGAGAGGGCCGAAGGAACTCAAGCTGTATATCAACACCAATCCTAGCAACACAGACGGTAATACATTCACAGACAGCATTGAAGGAACAGTGGTAGGTACTGCTGTGCTTAACGGCAACCTTGTGCTGTTTACCCACAAGGACTCTACAGACTGTATCTATGCATTCTCCCTTCCTGATTCAAAGGCAGACTATGACCTCTTTGGAAGGCTTCTATTCAAGGGTAATCTGGATTTTGATACCCAGCATCCTATAGAAACCTTGGTGTCCTATGAATCGGAGATTATACAGAAGGTATACTGGACTGACAACAAGAACCAGCCAAGGGTCATCAACATAGCACCTTTCATGAACAAGAAGGTCAGTGGCTATACTGCCAATACCTTCAACTTCATACAGGAGCTTGCCTTGCAGGAGTCCGTCTATGCAATTAAGAAGTTTGGCTCAGGAGAGTTCCCTGCTGGTGTAATCCAGTATGCCTTCACCTATTATAATAAGTATGGTCAGGAGAGCTGTGTGTTCAATGCCACGCCTCTCTACTGCATAGCCTACAGGGACAGGGGAGGAAAGCCTGGTGAAAAGATAGCTGTTTCCTTCAATATATACATATCAAATGTGGACACATCCTTTGACTACCTAAGGATATACTCCATCCTCAGGACTTCCAAGGATGCAGTGCCTTTGGTTAAGAGAGTGCAGGATATAGAGATTATAGCCAATAAGTCTGCCTATGTCTATACAGACAGTGGCTATAGTGGTGATACTGTAGACCCTACAGAGCTGCTATACAAGGGAGGAGAGGAAATCATTGCCAAGACCATGGAGCAGAAGGACGGCACTCTTTTCCTTGGCAACATACAGACAGCCAAGGTAGGATTGCCAAACGATGTGCAGTCATCCCTACAGTCCAATACCAGCCTGAGTGCCATTACAGTCAATAACCCTGTTGCCCTTATATCTGATGGGCAGATACCCTATGTCAACACCATTGATTGCAGTGGCTTCAAGAATAGGGAGTATTACAGAATTGGCATTCAGTTCCAATATAAGACAGGCAAGTGGTCTGAGCCTGTATGGCTGAAGGACTACAAGATAGACAAGACTCCCTACATAAGCAAGGTTATGCTCAGTGCTGTGCAGGTAAAGGCTGTCTTGAATAGCAACTCTGGACTTTCTGACCTTATCAATGCTGGCTACAAGAGGGCAAGGCTGCTGATGGCACAGCCTACAGGGGCTGACAGAACCATCATCTGCCAGGGTATTGCCAACCCTACATTGTATTCACCCAGAAACAGATATACCATTGATGGTGAAGGACATCTTGACTCATCAAAGGAAGGCCCCCTTTATGCCCAGTCCTCATGGATTTTCAGACCCAAGGAGAAGAGCCTGTCCTATGGAT
>CAVCCL010000325.1:0-2562 GCA_963600665.1 Bifidobacterium catenulatum
GTGTGGCTTGACAAGGCGACAAGGGTGGGCTTGATGAACAGCACTACCATTGAGAAGAACAGCGGCAATGAGAACACCACCCTTTGGCTTGGAAGCATCAAGCTGGAGGTGAACTGTGACACTGCCATCCAGCTGCTCTCATCCCTTGAGCTTTATGCCCTCAGCTGTTTTAATATTACTGCGGCACATAAAAAGGCTGTGCAGGAGCTGGCAACAGTGGATGAACTTCTTGCCTATGACTATACCACAGGCTATCCAGAGAAACTGACAATGACAGTATGATGTGGCTACTAAGTGTATTGGCTTTCCTCACCCTTGGGACCTACCTGGTGGCACTTGGCATCAGGCATGGAGTTCCCAGCATGGTGAGTGACACCTACTATCAGTTGCAGGAGAGCAGGCACTGTGGTTGGGTGTTCTCCCTTGTCATGGTCATGGTGGCATTCATCATGCTTGCCTGCATCATGGACTTGGGGAAGGGTATCCAGTGCCTTGCCTTCCTTGGCTGTGGAGGTCTGGCATTTGTAGGTGCAGCCCCCAACTACTGTAATGACAGTGAATATAAGGTACACAAGACAGGTGCCATCATTGCTGCCATTGGCTGTGTGGGGTGGTGTCTGAGTGTATGCTGGTGGGTGACACTCTGTACCCTTCTTGCCTATGCCCTATACCTTGGAACCATGGAGCTTCTCAAGACATTGAACGGCATTTGGTATTTCTCGAGGAAGTTAGAGTACCATCCGTGGTACTGGGCAGAGGTGGCAGGGTTTGCCAATACCTTCATCACCTATTGGGTAGTGAGTCTGTAAAGAACAAAAGGTAGGAGCAATCCTACCTTTTTTTATGAATATATCTGTCCTATATAAGACAGCAATCCTGCACTATCATTATTATCCAATGCTGCAAAGGGAGACTGCTGACCCATCAAGCCCATGACAGTATTGAAGTTCCTCAATCCCTCAAGCCTATCCTCTTGTGGGGTATATACAGGTTCTACAACCTTTGTCTCCTTGGGTTGCTGGAACAATGTCATGTCAAGGGTAGGAGCCTTATACCTCAGCTCAGGGTCATCTGCGGCAGATTGTAGCTGTGGGATGTTAATGTTATCTATCATAGGGGTCAAGTCCTCATAGTAGGTAAACTCTGTGGGATCTAAGTGCAGTCCCAGTTTGCCTGTACCTGTAAAGGTAGTCCTGTAATTACCTCCAAACATCTCCCTCTCTGCATTCCTTCTTGTGGTAAGTCCTCTTAACCAATTGTCCTTGGCTGCCCACATAGACCTCTGCACATCCTCCTTGCTTGCCTTGCCTTCTGTATAGGCTGTAAGGGCAGGGAGTACCCTCCTCTTCAGGTTACCCATACCAACATTATAGCCATAGGAGAAGAGGGCATCAAGCTGTTGGGATGACAGTTTGCTTCTTACCTCAGCAGGGACAGTAGCATTGAAGTCCTTAGCCTCGGCAGCAAAGCTCCTGTTGGTCTTCATGGACTCCCCCTCCCAGTTGGTGATTCTCTTCTTGATGCTCTCTGATGGGGCATAGCCACCATCACCATACTTGTTGCCTTCCCAAGTCTCAGTATACACATTCCCATTGCTGTCCATAGTAGGGTAGTAGCCAAGCTTGGCATCCTCTATAAGAGCCTTAAGGAAAGTAGGGTGATGAGGGGACTTCAATATCCTGCCACTCTCAGGGTCTCTGCTACCCAAGTGGTAGGATTTGTCTTCCTCATTCCACTGAGGTTCCATACCAGCCTTGTATGCAGCCCTCATGTCATAGTCATTGTCATTGGTCTCCCTAAGATTCCTTGGCAGGTTCTGCCTCCAATACCTGTAGCCAGCCTCATCCTGCATAGTCCAGTTCTTCATCCTTCCTCCTTTGGCAAACTCATTGTATGCCTGCCTTATCTCTGGCAGGGTAGTAATACCATTAGAGATAGCTACCTTCATCATCTCAGCCTTCTCCTTCATTGATAAGCTGTCCCATAGGTTATCCATATATCCCCCTTCTGAATATTTGTTCTTAGGTTTGAATACATAAGAATCAAAATCATATTTTGGTACCCTAGTGGGTTCAGGTCTGGAAAGAACCTCATCAACAACAAGTTTATTAAGAACCTTCTTCCCTACCTTCAGTCTGTTTTGGTAGGAATCTTCCTTGCCTTGAGGTCTTACATAACCATAACTGAAAGCCCTGAACTTGTCAGCAAAGGTATTGTCCTTGCTATTGAAGGCTTCATGTGTCTCCCTTGCAGTATTATAGCCACTGCCCTTACCTCCATGCGCCCAGCTTACCTTATCTGTAGTATTATCCTTGGTATCAAGTATATACTGAGCTTGGTTACTAAGTTCTGTTTTTGGGTTTGAAGACTGAGGTCTATACCTATCAGCTCCCCATTGGAGTAGCCCTTGATAAGCACCAGTATCACTGGTAGCATAAGGGTCTCCTCCAGATTCCTCTATGATTGAACCTAGTATTGCTGCACGCTGCTCTATTGGAATCTCACTGAGCCTGTCATTCAGAAAAGATATATTTTCTGGCCAGTACCTCCTGCCTCTAGTAG
>CAVCCL010000326.1:0-2520 GCA_963600665.1 Bifidobacterium catenulatum
CTCCTTAGCCTTCCAGCAATTCACCCTATGTTTACCTCTTTATTACTAAAGAGGGGTTCAAAATTATAAACTCCACTCCCTTTACCTTCTTTCTCCATTGAGGAGCTAGCTTCTTGACATCAGCCACACCCTTGCAACCACATTCCTCACATTCCTTTCTGAATACCATCCAAGCAAACATGGAATGAGTATCTCCAGAACCTTCAGTGAACTCCTTGAGGAACTCCTTGTCTTGGTAGATGTCTGCTCCTAATCTTGACTCCTCTGCTGAGAAGTCTGCACTTACAAACTTATATCCCTTAGGAGCTACAAATGCACTTCTGGTTGGTTCATCTGCTGGCAGTTGCTGGATATTCATATACTTGCAACACTTGGCAGGAAGCCCTTTGAGTTTTGCAAGGTCTGTGTTTGGCTGGTTGCTTCCACATGATAGCCTGCCACTGGAGGCTCCAAGCTGCTTGAATGATGTGTGAAGCCTTCCAGTATTAGGATTTATGGCATCCAGATGGCCTTGACCAAAGGAAGACACTACCTTGGCATATTCCTGATAGTTGAAGTACAGTTTCAAGAACTCATCATTGATGCCTTTTTGGGTAGAGAGATGCTTTTCAAGCACACTGTCCTTGTCTTCACCTGTCTTCTTGTCTTTTACTGAGGTATCAAAGCCAAGTATTTTGGCTACCTCTGTAACTTGCTTGGAGGAAGACCAGTTAATCTTTACCTGAGGCTCAAGGTTGAAGCCACTAAAAAGGTCTCCCTGTCTGTCAACATAGGTGAACTGCTGGAGTGAAGGAGTCCTTACAACAAAGGCATTAAGTTGTCTTACTGCTTCATCAAGATTCTCCTTGTCCTTCCTCATTTTGGCTTTCCACTTGTCAGCATCCAGCTTGATACCACACCATTCCATATAGGCAATGGAAGGCACAAAGTCACACTCTACCTTTGCTCCTACAAGGCATTCCTTTGCTTTACAATCAGCTACCTGTGACCACATGATATCCTCAAGATAGAGGACATCCCCTGCGGAGTACTCTATTACCCTCTCATCCAGACCTCTCCAAATGATTTCTCCTCTGACAGTCTTGTCTATGTTGACATTAAGCCTTCTCCAGGCAGTTTCCTTTAAGCTGAAGGATACCTGACCTGAGGGATAGCCCATGTATAGCATCTGCTCAACAATTATTGAGTCATACACATTGAGAGGAGTGATATTGTAGTTGTAAAGGAATTGCAAGTCAAACTTGAGGTTATGTCCTATTATTAGTTTAGATTCAAGGATTTCCTTGTAGAGTTTGATGTCAACGGTACTGCAATCCACTACTATCTGAACATCTGCCTTCTTATTACCAAACTGGGCACACAGTAAATGGTTTACATGAGCATCCCTTCCATCTGTCTCACTATCATACTGAACTATCTTCCAGTTTTTCATAATGGCAAGAGATTCTGCAACAGAGATTGTCTTGTAGACATCACTCTCAAATAACTGCTGGTTAGCTGTCACAAGGTAAATCATTCCTTACTGTAGGCTATGAGTTCATCGAAGTCCAGGACATACTTGAACTCATTGAAGAACTTAGAGCCAAGCATACCATGGATAGTAACACCTGTTTCCTTCTTGATGGAGCCAAAGGCAGCACTGAGGTCCTGCACCACATAGGGATACTCATACTCCTTGTCCTTATAGGACATCTTGATGACACAAAGGCTTGCCTTCTGAGCATTGCCCTCCATGCCTGTCAGGCTGGTCTCCCCCTCAAGAGGCTTATGCTCTATCTTCTTGAGGAAACTGCTGTCAATGACACAGTTGTTGGAGCCAGTGTCAAGGAGGAAGTTAATCTTCTTCTTTCCCTGTTTGAATGTAACTACAGGAAGTTCTGCCAAGTCCATTGATGTCTGGAAAGACATGGCTGCCGTAGCTGGTTTGTTGAATATCTTGTTTATCAGTTTCTTAATCATCTGTTCTTATTTTAAAGTCATTTTACTTGCAATACCTGATTATTTATGTTGATGGTAAGCTCGTCATATACCACCATATAGCTAGTATTGCTCATGCTAAATCCCATATTGGTAAGGATGTCATCACCATCCAGTTTCTCATATTCTTTGGGAATATCCTTGATGATGACCTCACCAACTGTATAATCCAATACTACTATCTTCATTTTGTCCTGTATTTGTCAGAGCCAGTACCAATGCCTCCTCTGTTCTCCCCTTCAAGGCTGTCTACCTTGACAAGCTCTATCTTTGATGAGAAGAGCCACTTGAGCTTCTGCCACAAGGTAGCCTTCTGGGACAGCTGTATTCTGAACTGGCAGATGGGAGTGCCCTTTGGAATGGTAATGTTTCTGGTGGCAATGCAAGGGAACTTCCAAGTGTCATCATTCCCCCTGTAGGAATAATCCACAATGCCAAAATGGTTGGTCTGCATGATTCCCCACTTCTTGAAGGTGGAACTGCGAGGTACAATGACTGCCTCAAAGCCTTCAGGAATTTCCATGGCTACACCAAGCTCCATCA
>CAVCCL010000327.1:0-2484 GCA_963600665.1 Bifidobacterium catenulatum
TCTCTGATCTGTAGCCTGCAAAGTCAGGATGAATTCCGCCGAATGGGATGATCCCGATCGAAAGGAGCAGGTCTCTTTGCTCTATCATGCGTGTATTGATTTCCTCGACCTGATCAGGCCTGGTGGTAACCGGAAGATCGATACTGTAGTCTATGCAGGCTCTTTTCATGGATGAGGAAAGCTCATGTGCAGAGGCATTGGTAAAGTGCTGTATTCCTCCCTCGCGACTCAGCTTGTCGACTATACGATCGCACACGGTATCAGGAAATATATGTGTATGAAAGTCTATAACCATGGCAGCTCCTCGCTGTAGCAGTATTCATCGGATTCGAAGGTGCGCCTGCCTTACGCTCACACGGAGGCAAGGGCATTGTGATAGTGCACAATATCAAAAGCTGTGATGGTGCATATTTTAAGCCGGTTTGAAAGCTCCGTCAATATCGGCAGTCGGCTTTAAGCTTCAGGTAAGGTTATTCGTTTATGCTATAACTACAGAATGTAAGAGCAATATAGGAGAAAAGACGATGAAGCTACTGCTTGCGGAGGATGAGCACTCTCTGGCAAAGGCGCTCACTGCGGTGCTGACCAAGAGCACATATACCGTGGACAATGCATATGACGGAGAAGAGGCGCTCAGCTATATTCAGATGGGAGGCTACGATCTGATCATACTTGATATCATGATGCCAAAGATGGACGGGATCACAGTGCTGAAAAAGGCGCGGGCATCGGGGGATCGCACGCCGGTGCTCATGTTGACTGCAAAGTCTGAAATAGACGATAAGGTACTGGGTCTGGATTCCGGAGCAAATGACTATATGACCAAGCCGTTTGACTCAAAGGAGCTGCTCGCAAGGATACGTGTGCTCACAAGAGGAAAGGATGCAGGCGACTCCACGATGACATTCGGCAATATAACACTTGACAGAACCAGCTACGAGCTGAGCTCCCCGACGGGAAGCTACCGGCTGGCCAATAAGGAATTCTGCCTCATGGAGCTTCTGATGAGCAATCCCAAACGACTCATATCGACAGAACGGCTGATCGAGAAGGTTTGGGGTTATGACACAGATACAGAGATGAATGTGGTATGGGTATATATATCATATCTCAGAAAGAAGCTTGCAGCGCTGGAGGCCAATATTCAAATCAAGGCCACAAGAAATACGGGGTATTCTCTTGAGGAGCTGGCATGCTGAGAGGCCGGGGAATGGATATGAAAAGATTCGGAAAGCTGGGGCCTCAGGTGCGCTTTGTAGCTGCGTCTATGAGCGCATTTCTTTTGATACTCATAATCACGATTACGGCTATCAACTGCTTCAGCTACATAGGAACGCTAAGAGATGCGGATAAGCTTCTGGATATTCTAGAGGCAAATGACGGTGATTTTCCGAAGCCCGACAAGAAGCAAAACCAGAACAGAGACTTTGAGGCAATGCGAAGAAACGGAATGTCACCCGAGCTGCCGTATGAAAGCCGTTTTTTCAGCGTGTTGATTGACAGTCATACCGGGGAGGTCATCTCTACTGAGACTGGAAATGTGGCCTCTATAGACAACGAGGGCGCGGCAGAGCTTGCCGCCAAGGCTGCGAAAAGCGGGAGCAGGGGCAATATATCCCAGTATCGATATCTGAAAACCGAAACAGACGGGGTAGTGAGAATCATATTTCTGGATATATGGCGGCAGCTCGAGTTCATACAGCGCTTTGTGATTCACAGCGTAGCCATATCCTTTATATGCTTTCTGATCGTGCTTATCCTGATATCATATTTTTCACGGCGCATCATCGGGCCTGTGCTGGAAAGCTACGAAAAGCAGAAAAGATTCATTACCGATGCCGGGCATGAGATAAAGACGCCATTGGCGATCATAAATGCGGATGCCGATGTCCTTGAACTTGAGCTGGATGAAGGTAATGAATGGGTGGCGGATATCAAGAAGCAGACAGAACATCTCACTGATCTGACCAATGATCTGATATATCTGGCCAGAATGGAGGAAAGCGACAGAACCACTGCGGTGATTGATTTTCCGCTTTCTGATGTGGTGGAGGACGATGTTCAGTCGTTTCAGGTTGTGGCAAAGTCACAGGGCAAGAGAGTCATAGGACATATACAGCCGGATATCGTATTTTGCGGTGATGAGAAGGCTATACGGGAGCTTATAGAGATATTGCTTGACAACGCCATCAAATATTCACCGGAGGACACAGATATAGATGTTGAACTCAAGTCACAAGGGAAAAATGTATATCTGAGCGTGACCAATGTGTCGGCGGTGGAGCTGACAAAGGATGATCTGGAACGATTGTTTGAACGCTTTTATCGCGCTGATAAGTCCAGAAACTCCCGGGCGGGCGGAACCGGGATCGGGCTTTCCATAGCCAAGGCTGTTGTTGAGGCGCATAAGGGCAGCATCAGGGTGACCCGGGAGGATGACAGAGTACGCTTCTCTGTGATCATATAGTATCAGTACAGTCCCGC
>CAVCCL010000328.1:0-2470 GCA_963600665.1 Bifidobacterium catenulatum
GCCGTAGATAGAGCCAAGGATGATGACGGGTGTGAGCAGGGCGGCAAAGCTTTCCTTCAGCACAGCGAGGAATCCGGCGCTGTGAAGAGCGTCATAGTTTTCCTTGAGTCTGGCATTGTCCTCACCTGATTTTTTGCAATGCAGCCAGCAGCAGACACACAGACAGAGACTGATCAGTATGCCGGGCAGCACACCGGCGATAAACAGATCAGACGGCGATGTGTCTGATGCGCCTGAGTATACAATATAGGATATGGACGGCGGTATGATAACGCCGAGTCCGCCTGCCACGGTAACAACGGCCGTAGAGAAGACGATATCATAGTTAAGTCCTGTCAGAAAAGGAATGCACATGGCGCCTACGGCCGATACGGTAGCCGGGGATGATCCGGAGATGGCTCCGTAGAACATACATGTGAGAACAACCGCGCAGGGAAGTCCTGCTGTCTTGTTGCCTATAAAGTATGCGAAGAAGTCAAAGAGTTTCTTGGAGATACCGCCTCTGGCCATGATGACACCGGAGAGCATGAAGAGCGGAACCGCAAGCATGGTGAAGCTGTTGAGGCTGGCGAACATGCTGCGCACGGCGGCCTCTATGGTATAAGGGATGCTCGAGCTCACCATACCGGGGATAAAGCTCATGCTTCCGAAGACGAGCGCCATCGGAGTTCCAATAGCGATCAGTGCGAAGAAGATGACAAAAAAGCTCAGCATTGACATGGTCTTATTGCTCCTTTCCCGTGGATTTGTTCGTCAGATTAAGTATGATCACTTGAATGCTGCGGATCAGTGCGTCTGCAAAGCCGATCACGCATGCAAGGTAGATGTATGCCATATTGAAGCCCATGGTTCCGTCCACGGTGCCGGAGGCATATGTGGATTTGAATACTCTGATAGAGGCACTGAAGAGCAGTGCGAAGAAGATCAGCTGGAATATACGGACTATCCAGGCAAATGCGCGGCTTACGGCCGGCGGTACTATCTGAACTATGAAGTCTACACTGATGCCGTTCTCCCGTCTGACCCAGTGACCTATGGTCAGGAAGGTAGAATATACAAGACAGTACCGGCATACTGCATCGCTCCAGGCAAGACCGGTACCGAGAATGTACCTCAGGACGACATTGACAGTAATGAGACATGAAAGAATGATAAGAATGACAGTCAGAAGGAACTCTTCAAAGTGAAGGTCGATCCATTTTAACGCTTTCATTTTCTCCCCCTCGTATAAATTTTGGAACAACTTGGTTTCGCGGCTATCATAGTTATGTTACAATCATTTGTACAGATTATAGATTCAATGATTTGACTTCATTTTTCTTAGTTTTGTCTGCTCTTTACAGAATAATTACTTACGATTTGTTGAAGTTTCACATGCAAAGGAGAACGCATGGAATTCAAGCTTTTGGAATATATGATTGCGATTGAGGAAAATCAAAGCATCACCAGAGCTGCCGAGTCGCTGTTTATCTCACAGCCCGCGCTCAACCAGATGCTGCTGAAGGAAGAGAAGGCTATGGGCACGAAGCTGTTCTTTCGATCAAAAAAAGCCATGCTTCCTACGCCTCAGGGACAGATATATCTGGACAATGCCCGAAGGATCCTGCAGATAGCGCACAACACGGCAGATCAGATAAATGAGCTCTCATCCAATCCCACAGGAACCATATGCTTCGGGCTTCCCTTCGAACACGGCATAGATCTTCTGGTCAATGTATCAAGGAACTTTGACCAGATGTTCCCGCGAGTCAATATACAGATGCGGGAGATGACGGTACGGGAGATGTACTCCAATATAAGAAAGAACAAGCTTGACATGGCATTTGTCATGCAGCCTGAGCCGCCGTCGGGCGAGTACGATTATAAGGAGATATGCACTGAGCGCTTTGTCCTTGGTGTTCCGGCGGGCCATCCGCTCGCACGCAATGCTTCGCCCAAGGGCATGCCGCTGGCTTCGCTGAATCTGTCCAGTCTGAAGAAGGAACAATTTGCGTTGATGTTTGACGGCTCGACTCAGCGCCAGATACTTGATCCACTTTTTATATCTGCAGGATTCAAGCCGAATATACATTATGAAACGCTCATGAACAGAGCCATGCAGAAGCTTGTGTCAAAGGGACTGTGCTGCACGATCATACCGCAGTCCTATGCCGTCGCCGACAGCGCAGTTGCGTGGTTTTATCTGGATCAGGATCCTGCATGGCACTGGTATGTTGTATGGTCAAGATCTCATTATCTCAATCAGGCCGATACATATCTCATAGATCTGTTCAGCGACTACTCAAAGGTGATAAAGGAGCACTGGGCGCTTCATGCTCTGGGTCTTCCCGATATGTAGATCCAGGGAAAAGCTGATCCATGTGCCTTACTTGACAAGTATGTGGCAGAACTTGATCTGCTGCAGCTTGCAGTTACCGTATAGGCATCAAGATACATGTCGAACAGTTGACGGATCCGGAGCAGAGCACAT
>CAVCCL010000329.1:0-2468 GCA_963600665.1 Bifidobacterium catenulatum
ATTGCTTTTCACACACAATTGAAACAAGTGACTTACTTAATTCGTTAAAAAAAGCGAGAGCCGTGTAAGCTCCCGCTTTCTTTTATAAACTCATACTATTGTTTTTCTTTGCTGCTTTTTATTCAGCTGCAGACTGCTCATCATACATAGCTGCTCTCTGCTCGATGATGTCATCCAGACCTGCGTTCTCCATATCGCTCATCAACTGCTCCTGTAAGGAATCGAACTCCTCCGGCTTGCAGCTGGTCAGTCTGTAAACATACTCGATCAGGTCAGTACGGATCTGAGTACCATACTCATTCTCTGCCTCTGGGTTGGTGGAGAATACCGGATAACGATACTTGCCGATTGCGACAGTCTCATAGAAGTTCTCATACCACTCCTGAGTATCGATCGGATCCTTACCCATAGCGTTCTCAACAATACCAGCCTCATCATCCATGAATGCGAAGTGCTTGTTTACGATGTTATAGTCATCAAGAGTCGTCTTGTAGCCCATGGAACTTAATTCATCACCTGTAAATGCAACCGGAACACCATTCTCACTAACTTCATGCTCTGGTGTATAAGCTACGTTCTCAGCATTTGTCGGATCTGCTAACCAGTTCAGGTATGTCATACAAGCATCAACCTTGTCCTCGCTTGCTGCCGGAATCATGATCCACATACCATACATCTGCTCGTATACGTTACGAACTTCTCCATCCTCCTGAGTGAAGCACTCAACCGGAACGAATGTGGACTTACCAAGGTCATTGTTCAGGATGTGGATGTTATCCCACTGAGTTGTATTATCATCCAAGAAGAATGCAACCTTACCTGCTGCGATATTTGCCTTATATACAGACTCATCTGTATCAGTAGCGAAATCCTGAGAAATAATACCATCGTTGTACAGAGTATTCAGTTCCTTGATACCGTCTAATGCGCCATCATGAACAACTGCATAGTTCTCGCTGTAGGTATAAGCATCCTTATCATCCTCGAATGTTACATAGGAACCAACGAAGTTTAAGTATCCCTTCTCGGTGTCCTGACGTCCGCTCATGCCCCACGGAATCATATCCGGATATGCTTCATGAATCTTATACAGATCCTCGATCAGCTCTTCCTTTGTGGTCGGAACCTCAAGACCTAACTCATCCAGAATGTCCTTACGGATGTAAGCGGTGTGACGCGGATTCTCAGTTCCTCTCTTGGAAAGAAGTGCATACTGAGAGCCCTCATACAGACCCATGTTCTGAACCTCACCGCAGTACTCCTGAATGTTGGTTCCGATGGTCTCATAAGCCTCTGTCAGATCGGCCAGACCGCCAAGGCTTGCATAGTTTAAGAAGATGCTCTGATCATAAGTAAACAGAATATCCGGTGCATTTCCACCAGTCATCATGGTGTTTAATACATCGTTGCTGGTAGATCTTGGAACAGCTACGAACTCAACCTGAATACCCAGATCCTTAACCTGCTCGTTGATCCACTCGCTCATCTTGTTTTCCTCGATGGTCATACCCTGCGGAGCATCACCACGATCCCACAGCATAACACGGATAGTTGTGGTCTCATCTGCCATTGCCGGCATAACGCCAAAGCTGGTTACTGCCATTGCTGCGGTCATAACTGCTGCAGCTGATTTTCTCATCTTTCTCATTGAAAAACTCCTCCTTAAGATTTTTTCTATGATGCACTGTCTGTCCGGCAAAACCGGACAGAACAGACATACTCAAAATACACTACCGATCAGCCCTTTACTGCACCCAGCATGATACCCTGAGTGAAGAACTTCTGAATGAACGGATATACAACAAGCATTGGTGTCATGGACAATGTAATACTTGCTGCCTTAATATTCTCTGCGACAAGCTCTGTCTTACCACTCTCCTCTGTGCTGACATTTACAGCCTCGATCATCTGCTTTAATGCCATCTGAACGGTATGGAGGCTGGTCTTCTGTACATAGTACAGCTGATCGTCGATACCATTCCAACGACCTACTGCGTAGAACAGGCAAAGCGTTGCGATTGTCGGCACGCAAAGCGGAATTGCGATACGATACATGATCTTAAACTCACCGCATCCATCGATACGGGCTGCCTCATACAAAGAATCATCGATGCTGGCAAATGCGGTACGCATGATGATCATGTTGTAGACACTAAGTGCGCCCGGAATAATCAATGCCCAGATGCTATCAATCATGCCGAAGGACTTGATATTTAAGTAGTTCGGAATGGTACCAAGGTTTAAATACATAGTAATAACACAGAACAGGTTGACAATCTTTGTTCCCTTTAATCCCTTTCTGGAAAGCGGGTATGCAAGAAGAATCGTCATAACCATATCGACTGCTGTTACAACTACCATCAATACGATGGAGTAACCGAAGGAACTTACGAATGTACCGCTCTTTAATGCTCTGGCATATGCATCTACATTCAGTCCGATCGGGATGATGAATACTTCTCCTTTGT
>CAVCCL010000330.1:0-2456 GCA_963600665.1 Bifidobacterium catenulatum
GTCCCCAAGAACCCACGCAGAAAACTTTTTTGGGATTTCTACTACAACCATGGTTTTGAGGCTGCTTATGAAAAATTCTTTGTCGTCTCACGTTTCCAGTGTTTCAAGAACTGGATAAAGAGGAAATTAGGGATAGAACACAAGAAATTGCTTGGCTTATGACGATAGGAGTACTTACTTTCTATAGGGAGATGAATTTCGGGGCTAACCTGCAAGCCTTGTCCACATACCGTTATTTGTTGAACAACGGTCATACTCCTGTTTTTATCCTGTACTATTCGGAGGAGAAGGAGGCGAGGTACAAGGTGAGGTACGAGACACAAGTGCAGTCCCGTTGCCATTTGGATTTTGTCGATTCTATCATAAAGTCGCAGACTGCGGTTTGCCATAATGCAGCGGAGGTTGAGAGTGCTATCCGGCAGTACGGTATTGATGCTGTGATAATCGGGTCTGATGCTGTCCTGCAGCATTATCCCCTCATTCAGCGAATCCACAAACGCAATCCGTTTGTCGTGTCCCACTTCGAGCCGGAAAGGATGTTCCCCAATCCGTTCTGGGGCGATGGATTCAACGGGACTGTGCCAACTGCGATGATGTCGGTATCCTGTCAGAATAGTAAGTACCGTCTGTTTCCATTCTTAACGAAGCGGAAGATGCGTTCTTTGCTTTCAGACATGCGCTTCATATCGGTGCGTGACACTTGGACTTTGCGTTTGATGAGATCTGTATGGGTAGACAAAGACATTCATGTAACCCCCGATCCTGTGTTCGCCTTCAACAGCAATGCGTCGGACATGATACCGTCTGAGTCCACGATAAGGGAAAAGTACAGTTTGCCTGAACACTATGTTCTGGTGTGTCTCTACTCTCAGAGCGTGTCGAAGACGGTCTTGTCGGAACTGAAGTCAGAACTGAAGAGGAAGGGTAAGGACTGTGTCGCATTCCCAATGCCTTCTGGGATAATGTTCCAAAGTGATTTTGAATACAAGATTGACGTGCCACTGCCTCCTCTGGACTGGTATGCTCTCATCAAATATGCGGATGCCTACATCGGTAGCAATATGCACCCGATAATCGTAAGTCTCCACAACTCTGTCCCCTGCTTTAGTATCGACCAATGGGGGTCACGGAATTTCCTCACCGGTAAGTCCAAGCACGACTTGTCGAGTAAGGTGGAACACATAATGGATGTCTTTGGACTGCTGGACAATTACCGTGCGATAGAGAGAGGCAAATGTAAGGTAACAGCTTCCGAGATTGTCTCGGCTTTGGATGCCTTTCCCAAAGAACAGGTAAGTCGTAAAGCTTTGGACATGCAGAATGACTACGGTAAGATGATGTCGACTATAATGGAACAACTGAAAAAGAACTGAGGTATGCGGAAAGAGAGAGAGGTGTCATTTGATTTTATGAAGGGGATACTGATAGTTCTGGTAGTCCTCGGGCACGCCATTTCCCTGATGTACGGTTCGGACAATCCGGACTTGTGGTATCAGCCTTGCTTCAATGTCATCTACACCTTCCACATGCCGTTGTTCATTTTCGTAAGCGGAATTTTTCTGCGTCACAGCCTGTCGGACAAACCGCTGGAGTTTCTTTTGAAACGTGTGAAACGACTGGCTCTGCCGTGTGGCATCTATAGTACATTGGTGCTGTTGATATATGTATGCACACATGACATGGAGTTGCCGTCTCCTTTCCCCATTTACAAGTGCTACTGTACCTACTGGTATCTGGTATGTGTCTTCATATTGTCGTGTGTTTATTATGTCTTTGTCAGAACTGGGGTGTACGTGAAGACACTGATGGTGCTTGGATATTTGGGTCTGTTGCTTATTTCCGATAGGATTCCATTGCTTGTGCTAAGTGACTGTCAAATCATCCGACAGACTGTGATATTCGGCTTGGGTGTATACTTGTCAAACAAAATGCTGGCATCTCATGGTAACAGAACTATTGGATGGCACATGATTGTCTTGACTGTCGTGTCTTCCGTGGTGGTCGCCTGTATAGTAAGACAGGTATACGGCGTGAATATGTTGAGGTATCCTGCACCCATCAGAGTCGTTGATGGTGTTGCCTGTTCCGCACTGGCGTATATTGTGATAAAAGGACTGTTTCGTCTGCTCTCCGATAAGCGTATTACACAGGGCGTGGTCTGGTTGGGACAGCAATCACTGTCAATATATCTGACACATATTATCTTGTTGGTCATCACTCGTTGGGCGTGCCCTACATGGATAACAGGTTGGGTTGGTGTGTCGTTATGGTTCTTGATTGCTATGGCTGTCAGTGTTGTCTGCATCCCTGTTGAGAAAAGACTGTTGAAGTCCAAGTCATTTGTTTTAGGTGTATAGTTATGAAGATTGCATATATATTATATCCGGAAGTGATAATCTCCAACCGTACCAACGGCATCAGAAGTCAGGCGGAGAACTGGGCGAGGAGCGTCAGGG
>CAVCCL010000331.1:0-2437 GCA_963600665.1 Bifidobacterium catenulatum
GTCCAACATGTGGTAAGCACAATTTCACAGGTATCAGACAGTTCAACCTTATGTTCAAGACATTCCAGGGTGTAACCGAGGATGCCAAGAACACTGTATACCTCAGACCGGAGACAGCACAGGGTATATTTGTAAACTTCAAGAATGTACAGAGAACTTCAAGAAAGAAGGTTCCATTTGGAATCGGCCAGATCGGAAAGTCATTCAGAAATGAGATAACACCTGGTAACTTCACATTCAGAACAAGAGAGTTCGAGCAGATGGAGCTTGAGTTCTTCTGCAAGCCGGGTACAGATATGGAGTGGTTTGAGTACTGGAGAAGCTTCTGTATCAACTGGCTCAAGGATCTCGGAATCAAGGATGATGAGATGAGAGCCCGTGACCATTCACCTGAGGAGCTTTGTTTCTACTCCAAGGGAACAACTGATATCGAGTATTTATTCCCATTTGGATGGGGCGAGCTCTGGGGAATCGCTGACAGAACAGATTACGATCTGACACAGCACCAGAACACATCAGGAGAGTCAATGGAGTACTTCGATGACGAGACAAAGGAGAAGTACATTCCATATGTAATCGAGCCATCACTTGGTGCTGACCGTGTTACACTGGCATTCCTGTGCGCTGCATACGATGAGGAGAACATCGGAACAGAGGAGAAGCCTGACATCCGTACAGTTCTTCATTTCCATCCACAGCTTGCACCAGTCAAGATCGGTGTGCTTCCACTTTCCAAGAAGCTCAACGAGGGTGCAGAGAAGATTTATGCAGAGCTTTCAAAGTATTACAACTGTGAGTTCGATGACAGAGGTAATATCGGCAAGAGATACAGAAGACAGGATGAGATAGGAACTCCTTTCTGTGTAACATATGATTTCGATTCAGTAGAGGATGGAGCTGTTACAGTACGTGACAGAGATACCATGGAGCAGGAGAGAATCAAGATCAAGGATCTGAAGGCTTACTTCGAGAAGAAGTTTGAATATTAATTGAAGGTGCGGCCGGTGATGCCGGAAGCGCGAATTTACAGGAGGCATTAAGATGCATAGTAAAGAATTATTTTCAGAGTACGAGGCAAATGTAAGATCATACAGCAGAAGTTTCCCAGAGATATTCACAAAGGCCAAGGGAGCCAAGATGTATGATGAGAACGGCAAGGAGTATATAGACTTCTTCGCAGGAGCAGGCGCACTGAACTATGGTCATAACAATGATTATATAAAGGAGAAGGTTATCGATTACATTCAGAGCGATGGAATCATGCATTCTCTTGACATGATGACAGCACCAAAGGCTGAGTTCATCGAGTTCTTCGAGAAGAAGGTTCTTGAGCCTAGAGGACTTGATTACAAGATCATGTTCGCTGGCCCTACAGGAACAAATGCAGTTGAGTCACTCTTAAAGCTTGCACGTAAGGTCAAGAAGAGAGAGATGATCTGGGCATACATGGGATGCTTCCATGGTATGACACTCGGTTCAATATCACTTACAAGTGATGCTGCAAGCCGTGCAGGAGCAGGCGTTGGACTTGATAATGTATATCACATTCCAGCTCCATACATGTTCCCAGAGCTTGATACTATCAAGTTCATGCAGACACTTCTTGATGACGATCATTCAGGTGTTGAGAAGCCAGCAGCAATCTTTATCGAGACAGTACAGGCAGACGGTGGTGTAAATGTATTCTCAGTAGAGTACCTCAAGGCACTCCGTGAGTTCTGTGATAAGAACGACATCCTCATGGTTGTTGATGACGTACAGGTTGGCTGTGCAAGAACAGGTACATTCTTCTCATTTGAGAGAGCAGGAATCAAGCCTGATATGTTCTCACTTTCAAAGTCAATCGGTGGATACCCATTCCCAATGGGACTTGCATTGTTCAAGCCAGAGTATGATCTCTGGAAGCCGGGTGAGCACTCAGGTACATTCCGTGGAATCCAGCTCTCAATGGTAGCTGCAAAGGCAGGACTTGAGTACATGCTTGACAACAACATTGAGGCAGAGACAAGACGTAAGGGCGAGATAGTAAGAGAGTATCTTGAGAAGAATATAGATGGCGATCCAAATGTAGTTGCAACACGTGGTATCGGACTTCTCTGGGGCGTAGAGGTTAAGGACGACGCAACAGCAGGTGCAATCACAGCAAGAGCATTCAAGAAGGGTCTTGTAATAGAGAGAGCAGGCCGTGACAATGCAGTCATCAAGATCATGCCACCACTTGTTATCTCAGATGAGGATCTTATCGCTGGTCTTGATATCCTCAAGGAAGCCATTGGCGGCGAGTAATTTGTAATTTAATGAGCATTGCGTCAGTCGCGTTTGCGCGGGACTGGTATAATGTGAATATTCACATGGAGCCGGCAGGCGACATGATATAAAGTTAAGCAGGGGCTGCGGAGATTTCCGCAGCCTCTGTTTTTTGTGGGATGAATAGGGT
>CAVCCL010000332.1:0-2437 GCA_963600665.1 Bifidobacterium catenulatum
GTGTAGTGTTGTGTATAGGAATGATATACATTTCAGAGAGACTGAGTGTCAGCATGGAGCTATACAAAGAATTGAGTGATTATGGATATGATGTGAGTTTCTTTGACTGCTATAAGAGCATGTATGATGTTCTGGATGCTGCTGATACTATGAGGTCATTCTGGAGCGAACTTGCGATCGGATATCTTCTGTTTGTTGTAGCCAGCGTTTCATATATAATAAACAGCATCAGGGGAAGAGCAAAGTAAAATCAGGGGAAGACCAAAATAAAAAAAGTGCTTGAATGCACTTTTTTTTTGTGTTACAATGTCGATTGCGTGAGTGCGCATAACAAATATACATGCTGGTTGATAGTTGGCGTGGTGCCTGTGCTCGGGTGGTCCAAAGAGTTGATGCCGGCAGAAGATTTTAACCATGGAGGTAGAAAAAATGAGCGTTATTTCAATGAAGCAGTTATTAGAGGCAGGTGTACATTTCGGACACCAGACAAGAAGATGGAACCCTAAGATGAAGCCATACATCTACACAGAGCGTAATGGTATCTACATCATCGATCTTCAGAAGTCAGTAGGAATGGTTGACGATGCTTACAATGCAATCGGCGATTGTGTTGCAAACGGAGGAACTATCCTTTTCGTTGGTACAAAGAAGCAGGCTCAGGACTCAATCAAGAGCGAGGCAGAGCGTTGCGGTATGTACTATGTAAATGAGAGATGGCTTGGAGGTATGCTTACAAACTTCAAGACTATCCAGACAAGAATCGCTACTCTTAAGAAGTACGAGGAGATGGAGCAGGACGGAACATTTGACGTTCTCCCTAAGAAGGAAGTTATCCAGATCAAGAAGGAGATGGAGAAGCTTGAGAAGAACCTTGGCGGTATCAAGAACATGAAGAGAATCCCAGACATGATCTTCGTTGTTGATCCTAAGAAGGAGAGAATCTGTATCCAGGAGGCTCAGTCACTTGGAATTAAGCTTGTAGGTATCGCTGATACAAACTGTGATCCAGAGGAGCTTGATTATGTAATCCCTGGTAACGACGACGCTATCAGAGCCGTAAAGCTTATCGTTTCAAAGATGGCAGACGCTGTTATCGAGGCTCAGCAGGGTGTTGACGCTGATTCAGTAGATGAGGCAGAGGCTGAGGAGACTACAGAGGAGTAATTATAACAAATATTCGGAGGTAGAAATAAAATGGCAATCACAGCAGCTCAGGTTAAAGAGTTAAGAGAGCTCACAGGTGCCGGTATGATGGATTGCAAGAAGGCACTTGCAGAGACTGATGGTAATATGGAAGCAGCAGTAGATGTACTTCGTAAGAGTGGTGCAGTTAAGGCTGAGAAGAAGGCAAGCAGAATCGCAGCAGAGGGTATCTGCCGTGCAGCAGTTAATGGTACAACAGGTGTTGTTGTAGAGGTTAACTCAGAGACAGACTTCGTTGCTAAGAACGAGATATTCCAGACATTTGTTCAGCAGATCGCTGATCAGGCACTTGCTTCATCACTTGTTGGTGGCAAGGATGGCGAGGATGTTGAGGCACTTCTCGGAGAGAATGGTCTTAAGGAAGCCCTTGTTGACAAGACAGCAACAATCGGAGAGAAGTTATCATTCCGTAGATTCCAGAAGCTTTCAGGCGATGTAGTAGTTGACTACTTACACGGCAATGGAAGAATCGGTGTTATCGTAGCTGGTAACGGCGCAAGCGATGACGCTGCTAAGGAAGCACTCAAGAACGTAGCTATGCAGATCGCAGCTATGAACCCACAGTACATCAGCAGAGCTGATATCTCAGCAGACGCTATGGCTAAGCTTAAGGAGATCACAGTTGACAGTGCACTCAATGCACCTGATACACTTCCAAAGCCAATCCTTAACAAGCTTATCGCAAAGGCTGTTGATGGCGTATGGAGCGCAGAGGATGTAGCTATCTACGAAGAGAAGAAGAGCAACATGAACTTCTTATTCAACTTCCTTTCAAAGGAGGCAAAGGCACAGCTTGCAGAGCTTGCTATCGCTGATAAGGATGCTATCGTTGCTGATAAGATCTTCAATGGTCTTGTTGAGGGACGTATTTCAAAGCAGGTTAAGGAGATCAGCCTTCTTGATCAGGTATACGTTAAGGCTGAGGATGGCAAGCAGACAGTTGCCAAGTACCTTGAGTCAGTTAACAAGGATCTCAAGATCGCCAGCTTCGTTCGTTTCGAGGTTGGAGAGGGAATGGAGAAGAAGAACGAGGACTTCGCAGCCGAGGTTGCTAAGCAGATGAACGTTTAATCATATCCCGTATCTTAATATATGAATAATTGCCCTGCGGTTGGCTTTTGAGCTGGTCGTGGGGCTTTTTTATTGTCTGTTTCTGTTGAAATCCGGCATTGTATAAAATATAATCTATATAATTGCGGTGAACATGATACCACAGAAGGGGACAGGACCAACA
>CAVCCL010000333.1:0-2428 GCA_963600665.1 Bifidobacterium catenulatum
ATGTAGCTCTCAACGCCAACATCGCCAATCTGCTTTCTCGTGTAGCTCTCTTGGAAGGAGAGAGTACCATCTATCCATTGACCGGTTTGAGCGATGCGCCTACGGATGCACAGATCACATCAGCCTTTACCACACAATATCCCAACGTTCCCTTATCGGCAGGCATCCGTGTTGCGGATCTAGCACGTGCCAAGGTCTGGGCCTACACCGGCTCATCATGGATCCTGATGTCCGGTTACAAGATCAATCAAGCTTCTACCGGTGTTTTGGGAGTTGTGATGGGAACGGCAGATGTCGATGCCAACGCCGGTAAAGTCTACGTCGAGGCGGATGGTAGTATGTCCGTAGTTGGCTACGACACACTGAAAGCGTTGATAGTCACGTGTCAGGGAAACATCACTGCTCTACAGACCACGGTTTCAGGACACACCACACAGATTACAAATCTTGGATCCGATGTAGATGCTCTCAAGCTTAGGATGACCAACGCGGAGACTGCAATAACAACGCTGCAGTCCGGACTGTCCACCACCAATACCAACTTGACGACATTGACCAAGAGAGTCACTCAAGCCGAAAGCGACATAGACACTGCGGAGACAGATATCGATGCTCTGGAGACAAGGTGCGGAACGATCGAGGAAAAGAACACCTCGCAGGACTCATCCATCTCTACGCTGGATGGTAGATGCACCGCTCTTGAGACCAATGTGACCAGCAACACCGGCAAGATAACCGCTCTCACAACAAGAGTTAGCACTGCGGAAGGAGATATCGACAATTGCGAATCTAGACTCTCCGCCATAGAGCAATCAGCGGTCTACACATCAGGAGCGACAAAAGCCAAGATAGACCAGATCGCCACGAATACGAACGATATAGATGCCATAGAGCAATCCGCCGTCTACACATCAGGAGCGACAAAAGCCAAGATAGACCAGATCGCCACCAATCAGGAGCAGATCAACACACTTAACACAGATCTTACTACGGCGGAAGGAGAGATCGACACGCTGCAATCCTCGGTCAATGAGCTTGCGACAGGAATATCCAACCTTGGGTCTAGAATATCTGCGGTCGAGACAGGGAAACAAAAAACCGTCACATACGGAACGACAGCACCAGATGACACAGCTGGGGAAGTCGGAGATGTGTTTATTTTAATAAGTGAGTGATACTTTGGCAGATATCGATATAACCATCACTGATAGCAACTTAGAGACGAACGATGAGTTTACTATTCCGCTCGGAACTATTGTTTCTTTGAACGCCAGCAATACTATTTTAGCGAATAAATATAATATTTATTTCGGAGTAGGTAATGAGGTGCTAATCTATGTAAATGGACAGCATACAGAAACTCAATATGTCGATAGCATAAAGGATTTGAAAGCAACCTTATTTACACCATCAACACTCACTGGAAAAATCTACTCCGTCACTGGAACTTTTAATCAAACTGGAACATATGTAATAAACAAATACATCAATTCACGTCCAACCGTTTATCCCTATACCAATAAGGGCAAAATCACTTTCAACGTGATTTCATCATCTAATATCAAAATCAAGACCTCCGACGGATGGAAGGACGGTAAAGCCTACGTCAAGACCGATACAGGCTGGAAGGAATCCAGCGGTGTTTATGTTAAGACCGAGAGCGGATGGAAGCAAAATAGTTAAATCACAGAATAGCCTATCATCATTCGAGGAAGCTGCCGAGTGAGAAAATACCGTTAGGCCTATATCTCCTGCTTCCTCAACAAAGAGGAAAGAAAATGACAGAAAAGACAGAAACCCTGAACATTGGCGATCTTCTCGTCCAGAATCCCTTCGACGGCGTAGAGCAAGACCAGCACATCCAGATCGACGAGATGCTCGACAAGGAATTCATGATCCTTGACATTGAGAGCTTCGAGAACGCGAAAGGGCCGGGAGTCTACGTGCTCATCGACCTCGACGGAGAGGAGCGCTACATCTGCACACATGCCATCTCACTCACAGCCAAGATTTCCGGACTGCAGAAGTATCTGGACGACGGCAAGAAGATCATGGCTCACATCGGTAAGAGACCGTCGCAGAATGACAAATCCAGAAAAGTTTACTATCTGTACTGATCCATCTCTTAAACCCTTTAGGTGGCTTCGGCCACCTACCCATTTTCTACCCATTTTCTACCCATTTTCTAGTAACTTGTCCTTCCTTAAATACCAGAATAACATAACTATTCTTGAGGAATGCAAATGAAAGCAAGAATCTATGGAATAAAGAGAGTAGCTAGTGAGATGAAGCACATTCCCTCCGGCTTCCACTTGGAGATCTGGGCGTGTAAACAGATCGAGAGCGACACATATAGAGTGTGGACATCCGCACTTCTTACTCCCGGATCGTGGACGACATACAAGGCTCATCCGGAGTATGTAAGGAT
>CAVCCL010000334.1:0-2416 GCA_963600665.1 Bifidobacterium catenulatum
CTGGATCAAAGAACATATGCTCTGTACGGCAAAGACCGATACCCTCTGCACCAAGCTCACGTGCCTTCTTAGCATCTGCTGGTGTATCTGCATTTGTTCTAACCTTAAGTGTTCTATACTTATCAGCCCATGCCATAACACGGCCGAATGTTCCTGCGATCTGAGCATCAACTGTCTTGATAACTCCATCGTAAATGTTACCTGTTGTACCATCGATTGAGATGTAATCTCCCTCATGGAATTCCTTACCAGCGAGTGTGAACTTCTTGTTCTCCTCGTCCATAACGATATCGCCACAACCTGATACACAGCATGTACCCATACCACGGGCAACAACTGCAGCGTGTGATGTCATACCACCACGAACTGTAAGAATACCCTGTGCTGACTTCATACCTGTGATATCCTCTGGTGATGTCTCAAGACGTACAAGAACTACCTTCTCACCTCTAGCTGCCCATGCCTCAGCATCGTCAGCGGTGAATACAACCTTACCACAAGCAGCACCTGGTGAAGCGCCAAGTCCCTTGCCCATTGGTGTAGCTGCCTTAAGAGCTGCTGCATCAAACTGTGGATGAAGAAGTGTATCAAGGTTACGAGGATCGATCATTGCAACTGCCTCTTCCTCTGTCTTATGTCCCTCATCAACAAGGTCACAAGCGATCTGAAGAGCTGCCTGAGCTGTTCTCTTACCATTTCTACACTGAAGCATGTAAAGCTTCTTGTTCTCAACTGTGAACTCCATATCCTGCATATCATGGTAGTGATTCTCAAGAGTCTCACAAACCTTGATGAACTCTGCGTAAGCATCTGGGAACTCCTGCTCCATCTGAGCGATTGGCATTGGTGTACGAACACCAGCAACAACATCCTCGCCCTGTGCGTTGATAAGGAACTCACCCATAAGCTTCTTCTCACCTGTTGCAGGGTCACGAGTAAATGCAACACCTGTACCAGACTCATTGTTCAGGTTACCGAATACCATAGGCATTACGTTAACTGCTGTACCCCATGAATAAGGGATATCGTTGTCTCTTCTGTATACGTTCGCACGTGGGTTGTCCCATGAACGGAATACAGCCTCGATAGCTAACTTTAACTGCTCAACTGGGTCTGAAGGGAAATCTGTTCCTAACTGGTTCTTGTACTCTGCCTTGAACTGCTCAGCAAGTGTCTTGAGATCCTGTGCTGTAAGCTCTACATCGAACTTAACACCCTTCTCTTCCTTCATCTTGTCGATGAGCTGCTCGAAGTACTTCTTACCAACTTCCATAACAACGTCTGAGAACATCTGGATGAAACGTCTGTATGAATCGTATACAAAACGCTCGAATGCTGGATCTGGGTTGTGTGCTATCATAGCAGCAACAACGTCATCGTTAAGGCCAAGGTTAAGGATTGTATCCATCATACCTGGCATAGATGCTCTTGCACCTGAACGAACTGATACAAGTAATGGATTCTCAAGATCTCCGAACTTCTTGCCGTTGATCTCCTCCATCTTCTTAACGCCCTCCATAGCCTGAGCCATGATCTCGTCGTTGATCTTACGGCCATCCTCATAATACTGAGTACAAGCCTCTGTTGTAATTGTGAAACCCTGTGGTACCGGAAGACCGATGTTGGTCATCTCTGCAAGGTTTGCACCCTTACCACCGAGAAGATTACGCATGGTCATGTCGCCTTCGCTAAACATATAAACCCACTTGTTTGCCATTTGTTTGTTACCTCCTACGTAAACTTTAAATTTCATGGTGTGGAGTCCCCGTGAAGTCTCCACACGCGCTAGACTGATTATAACATATATGTCAACATTAGCAAACTCTTTTTTCTATATTTTGTGTATAAACCAGTCCATTTTTACATATATTTGAATTCTGCGTATATTCCATTATATTGCACTTAATTACAGCAGTATTTGTGCAATGATCTTCAACTGGTTAGCGGTTGATCTGCGCTGATCAACATTTCCAATTCCGTGTATCTTTTTTGATTTTTACGCCTATAACACCATAAAATTATCTCCTTTTGAGCAAATTTATTCGTAAAGATACAATCTAAGAATTCCCTGTGTTCTTTTTCTGCAGATTTCTCTGAAAGGTGAAAAAATTGTACTCTTTTTATATCAACCAATGGCCAGTTACGCTTGTATCTTTTTCGAATTTTCTATCACAAAATGCCACAAATTTATCTCTTTTGAAGCAATTTTATTCGTAAAGATACAATCTAAGAATTCCTTGTGTTCTTTTTCTGCAAATTTCCTTAAAAGGCGAAAAAATTGTATCCAACAACCACATTTCTAACACAAAAGATACAATTCTAATATCTGACAAACAGCCCACTTGCTATTCCACTCGCACTGGGTAGCAAGCTTCGCTTGTCATCTCAACCTACAGTTTCATTACCTCCACGCAAC
>CAVCCL010000335.1:0-2386 GCA_963600665.1 Bifidobacterium catenulatum
TCTATAGCTCTTATAGCCGATTCAGGAACATCCTTGCCAAATGGCAGGAGAGTTCCATCGATATCAAAAAAGAAGTTAAGCTTCATTCTTACCTTTCACGAATTTAAATCCAGCATCTGATAGAGCCTTCTTAATAGCATCTACATGCTCATGGTTTCTTGTTTCCATAGAGACAGATAGAGTACATCCATTCAGATCCGTCTCACGTCCAGTCTTATCATGCTGTACAGATACAACATTGGCACCCATACGTGCAATGATTGAAGATACCTCAACAAGCTGTCCTGGCTTATCAACAAGCTCAACTGTGATATCTGCAATACGGCCTTCCTTGATGAGAGCTCTGTTAATTACTCTAGAAAGGATTGTTACATCTATGTTACCGCCAGATACAAGACATACAGTCTTCTTGCCTCTTATATCTATCTTCTTAAACAGTGCAGCAGCAACAGCAACGGCACCAGCGCCCTCTGCTACAAGCTTCTGCTTCTCCATAAGCTGCAGAATAGCATCAGCAACCTCATCATCTGTTACTGTTACGACTTCATCTACATACTTCTCAACATACTCATAGGTAAGGTCCCCAGGACACTTAACAGCAATACCATCTGCAATAGTAGCTACCTTTGAAAGTGCTTCTACCTTATGGTGTTCAAGAGAGTTGAGCATCGATGGAGCACCAGATGACTGTACGCCATATACCTTGATAGATGGCTTCAGCATCTTCATTGTGAAAGCAACACCGCTTATAAGCCCGCCACCACCAACCGGAACCACTACAGCATCAACATCTGGAAGCTGATCAAGTATCTCAAGACCTATAGTCCCCTGTCCTGCAATGACATCCGGGTCATTGAAGGGATGGATCATTGTTCTGCCTGTCTCTTTTACAATCTCAACAGCTCTGGCATATGCATCGTCATATACACCCTTAACAAGCTCTACCGTAGCCCCATATGATCTAGTTGCTTCAACTTTTGAAATAGGAGCTCCCTCTGGAATACATATAATGCTATCAATGCCCTGTCTGGCAGCAGCGAGAGCAACACCCTGAGCATGGTTACCTGCAGAGCATGCAATTACGCCTTTCTTCTTCTGCTCTTCTGTGAGCTTTGACATCTTATAGTACGCACCACGGACCTTGAAAGAGCCTGTGATCTGAAGATTCTCAGTCTTTAGATAGACCTCATCTTCTGGGAACATCTTTGGTGCACGAATCAGATCTGTGCATCTAGCAACCGGCTTTAAAGCGAAGCTGGCTTGATAAACTGTATCTAATGTAAGCATAGGACTATCTTATACATTCACCCGAAATAGTTCAATCAATATAGAAAGGATCAATTTTTACACACACATAATTATTTGTTACATAATGCATAATGCTCTTATTGACTAGAAATACTCTTAATGCGAATATACATAAGGCCATAGAGAGTGTGTTAGGGGCAAGCCCGAAGACCACACAGCAACCTACTCCAGTAAGGTGCTAAAGCTTGATAGATGGTTTTGAATCCAGCTCTTCATCCTCTTTATGGAATATATCTAGAAAGAGGTTTCAAATGAAATATTATTTTACTTCCGAATCGGTAACAAAAGGTCATCCAGACAAGGTCTGCGATCAGATTTCAGACGCTATTCTTGATGCACTCTTAAAAGAGGATCCAGCATCAAGATGCGCATGTGAAACAACCTGCGAAAGCGGAGCTGTACATATCATGGGCGAGATTACAACAAAGGCTCATGTAGACTACATCGCTGTAGCACGCAGAGTAATCAAGGATATCGGATACACAAAGGCTGAATACGGATTTGATCAGAATGCTAATATCACATGCTCACTTCATGAGCAGTCTGGCGATATTGCAATGGGCGTAAACAACGCATATGAAGATAGTGAAACACTAGGCGCTGGAGACCAGGGCATGATGTTCGGCTATGCAAATGACGAAGGCGAAGAGTACATGCCACTAGCTCTTACTCTTGCAAGAAAGCTTACAGCAGCTCTAACAAAGAAGAGAGAGGATGGTGAAATCTCATATCTCAGACCAGACGGAAAGAGCCAGGTAACTATTGAATATGACGATGGAAAGGCAAAGAGAATAGATGCAGTAGTACTCTCAACACAGCATGATCCAACAGTATCACTAGAGACACTCAGAAAAGAGATGAAGGAGAAGGTAATACTTCCTTCACTACCTGCTAGCATGATTGATGAGAATACAAAGTTCTTCATCAACCCAACAGGCAGATTCGTACTTGGAGGCCCAGCAGCAGACACAGGTCTAACAGGCAGAAAGATCATCGTAGATACATATGGCGGCTATGCTCATCATGGTGGTGGTGCATTTTCTGGCAAGGATGCAACTAAGGTAGATAGAACAGCTGC
>CAVCCL010000336.1:0-2371 GCA_963600665.1 Bifidobacterium catenulatum
CATACAGACCCTTGAAGAGCACCTTCATGGAACTGCAGATCTATGCAGTGATTTTGCAGGTGCCATCGGTATGGCTGAAACAGGCAGGGCCATTGGACTCTTGCACGATCTGGGCAAAGCCACAGCTGCATTCAACGATTACATCCAGTCCGATGATTCAGAGCATCTCAGAGGCTCGATAGACCACTCCACGGCCGGTGCCCAGTTTCTACAAGAGTATTGGCAGAACAACGGCAACGGCAACAAATTGTCCAAGGTTGCATTGGAGATGATGCAACTGTCCATAGCATCTCATCATTCTGGTCTGATCAACTGCATATCATCAAGTGGCGATGATGTGTTCTCAAGACGCATATCAAAACAAGATCTCGAGACTGGACTGAATGAATCAAAAACAAGGATTGATCAAGGTGTGCTCGCTGTGATTGAAAAAAGCATACCGATGGCCCTGTCGTCCATAGAGAAACACTTGATGTCCATAGGCAATAGCTCACGCTCTGCTGAGACCATGTGGTTCCAGTACGGATTACTGAACAGATTCCTGCTGAGTTGTCTCATAGATGCAGACCGCATAGATACCATATCCTTCCAAGACTGTTCCAAATACCGCCCTCCGCTCACAGATTGGACGCTGTTGAGCAATAGATTCGAGGACGCGATCAACAAATACTCGTCAGATACATCTATTTCGACCATACGCAGAAACATATCTGACGAATGCTACCGCGCCTCCTCGCGCGAACCGGGAATATTCACGCTATCTGTGCCAACGGGCGGAGGAAAGACTCTATCAAGGTTCAGATTCGCACTCAATCACCTGATAGAGAAGAAAATGAGTCGCATCATCTACGTGGTTCCTTATCTGACCATACTCGAACAGAATGCGCGCGTCATCGAAAACATACTCAATGCAGAACCGGGGGACGACTATGTGACTCAATGCCACTCGAATGTGGATGTTGAGGAGCATCGCAATAGCACTTCCGGAAATACTGAAGAAGCGTGCGATTGGTCTTCACCCATGGATGTATGGGACGGCCCCGTGATATTCACATCCATGGTGCAATTCTTGGAGTCCTTGTTCGGGCCCGGAACGAAGAAGATCCGCAGGATGCACAACCTTGCAAACTCGGTCATAGTTTTCGATGAGATACAGAATCTCCCCATCAAAACAGTGCACATGTTCAATGAGGCGATTAACTTCCTCTGTCATGAATGCGGTGCCACAGCCGTATTGTGCACAGCCACGCAACCGCTTCTGAACAAAGTGGATCACCACCCCCTGAACATAGATTCGGAACTCATTGGCAATGTGGGTGCATACTTCAACGCTTTGAAGCGCACCGAAGTCCGTTATGTGAACCCTGTTGGTCCAGAGTGGAACGCTGAAAATGTGGCAGACTTCATCTTATCATCATGCTCCGACACGCCCAGCACCCTCATCATAGTCAATACGAAACGTATGGCGAAAGACCTGTATCGCATCCTCAAATCACAGGCAGACGAAGATGTGCTTGTGACGCATCTGAGCACCAACATGTGCCCTGTCCACAGACATCAAGTCTTAAACGAAGTCATAACGACTCTTGGGCACAGGAGAGAGATCTGCGTGAGCACTCAACTCATAGAAGCAGGCGTAGATGTGGATTTTGATGTTGTTGTCAGATCGCTCGCGGGACTGGATTCGATAGCTCAGGCAGCAGGTCGTTGCAACCGCAATGCACGCCAGCCTACAGGAAATGTGCTCGTAATCCGTATGGAAGAATCCCTTGGGCGCTTGACCGACATAAGCGAAGGACGCAGATGCACTGAAATCGTGATCAGACACGACCATGCTGATTTAGTCTCGCCCGAAGCTATGAAAGAGTACTATGACATGTTCTTCTTCAAGAGAAAAGAGGATATGGCGTACAGAATCGGCAAGGGGTCCAAGACTCTGGTCGACCTCCTGGCCGGGAACTGCTACGGACGGAATGCCCTCTCCGGCTCCAAGCAGTCATCGCGTCTGGGGATAATGCCTCAGGCCTTTTCAGATGCCAATCATGAGTTTGAAGTGATCGATGAGATGAAGGGGGTTGTGGTGCCATATGATGATGTGGCACGGGAGATGATTTCCGTACTTTGCGGAAGCACATCGTTCGATGACAGACGGCATGCGCTCAGAATCCTGCAGCACTATACCGTGAACACATACGCACTGGACCATCTGATGGAGGTGGGTGCCGTGACCATGATTTCAGAATCAGACAGCCCTGTTTATTGTCTGGTAGAAGGATTCTACAGTGAAGAAACAGGGGTTGAAGATGTTGCTGTGCAAAAGCCATTGATCTTTTGAGGAGGTTCGAAATGGAGAATTCGATAGAATATAGGC
>CAVCCL010000337.1:0-2369 GCA_963600665.1 Bifidobacterium catenulatum
GTATAAGATTCATGACCGTGGTCTTGCCTGCGCCGGTTGAGCCTACAAAGGCTATCTTCTGTCCCGGATGTGCATAGACATTGATATGCTTAAGCACTGTCTTGTCCGGGCTGTAGCCGAAGCTTACGTCTGTCATGACTATATCGCCCTTGATGGCCTCAGGCTTATATGCATCTGCCTTGTCCTCAGGCTCAGGCTGCTCATCCATTACTGCAAATACTCGCTCTGCTCCTGCAAGTGCTGAGAATACAGAGGATACTGTCATGGATATCTCGTTTAACGGTCGGTTGAACATTCGTGAGTAGTTTAGGAATACAGTAAGTCCGCCTATATCAAGGCCACGAAGTACACAGAGCATTCCTCCGACCGCTGCTGTAAGTGTATAGTTAACCTGAGTTGAGCAGTTCATGACCGGACCCATAAGTCCTGAGAAGAACTGTGCCTTCATCTGGTTCTTCTGCAGCTCCTCATTAAGTATGCCAAATTCCTCATCGCATACTGCTTCGTGATTAAATACCTTGACAACCTTCTGGCCGGTAACATTTTCCTCAATATAACCGTTAAGAGCGCCAAGCGCAGCTTGCTGGCTTGAGAAATACTTGCTTGAGGCAGCTGCTATATGTCTTACTGCTGCCAGCATGAACGGCATAACCACAACTGTAACTATGGTCAGCGCCACATTGGTATAGAGCATCAGGGCGAAGGTGCCGATAAGCGTAAGAGCTGCCGTAAAGAGCGATATAAGCGTCGATGACAGCATGTTGCCGACGTTATCGATATCATTGGTGAAGCGGCTCATGAGGTCGCCTCTGGTGTTGGTATCATAGAATCTGACAGGCAGTGTCTCCATATGAGCGAACAAATCCTCTCTCATGCGCTTAAGGCTGTTCTGGCCAACCTTAAGCAGGAGCTTGGACTGTGCGTAGGTACCTGCTATACCTATGAGGTATACTGCCATCATGACCACCAGCGCTCCAAACAGTCCCTTGACATCGCCTCTGGAGCCGTCTGTAGGTGCTATATATGTGTTGATAATAGGACGGAGCATATAGGAGGTTGCAAGTGAAGCTCCTGTTGCAATGAATACACATATAATAGCTGCAATAAGTCTGAGCTTTTCCTGTGCCACATAGGCCACAAGACGCTTTACTGTCTTCTTGTAATTTGTCGGCTTGCCGCCGCCTCCTCTGGCAGCTCTGCCGCCTGGGCCTCCCGGGCCTCCTCCTGGACCTCCTCCCGGGCCTCTTCCTGCAGCCGCCACACGTTTACCGTATCTGCGCTTGAGGGATTCTCGTATCTCTTCATGTGTCATGCCGATTGTCCCTCCTTTCTCTCATTCTGTGAATAATATATCTCCCTGTATACATCTGAACGCTCCATAAGCTCATCATGTGTGCCTATGTCGGAGATTCTTCCGTCATCCATAACTATGATGCGGTCTGCATTTTTAACAGAACCGATACGCTGGGAAATGATCAGCTTGGTAGTGTCCTTAAGCTCTGTTGCAAATGCCTCGTTGATACGCTTCTCTGTTGCCGTATCTACCGCAGAGGTTGAGTCATCAAGTATCAGTATCTTAGGCTTTTTAAGCAGTGCTCTTGCAATACAAAGCCTCTGCTTCTGTCCGCCTGAGAGGTTAGAGCCGCCCTGCTCGACCATCCTGTCATAGCCGTCGCTGAAGGTGCTTACAAAGCTGTCTGCCTGAGCATACTCAGAGAATCTGACAATGTCAGCATCGGATGCATTGGCATCACCCCATCTTAGGTTCTCGGCTATAGTGCCCGAAAACAGGGTGTTATACTGAAGCACCATGCCTACGCCCTCTCTCAGATGATAGAGTGAGTAGTCTCTGACATCGATGCCGTCAACCAAAACCTGACCCTCACGTACGTCATATAGTCTGGGTATAAGCGAAACCATAGAGGTTTTGCCGCAGCCTGTAGCACCAAGTATGCCTACAGTCTCTCCCGGATTAATCTTAAAGGAAATGTCCCTGAGTATGATGGTGTCGTTGGTCGGATCGTCATCGCCGTCATCATAGGCAAATGACACATGCTTAAACTCTATGCTGCCATGCTCTACTCTTGCCTCCTTATCGCAGTCTGCGCGCTCTGTAAGGCTTGGCTCAAAGTCAAGCACCTCAGATATACGTGTAAATGAAGCCATAGCTCTTGATGACTGCAGTATGACCATAGCAAGCATCATCAGAGACATAAGAATCTGAGTAACATAGGTTATAAATGCGGTCAGCTCGCCTACCTGCATCTGTCCTGCTATAATGCGGTTTCCGCCAAACCATACGACTGCAACCGCAGTAGCATTCATGAAGAAGGTCATAACAGGCTGTATGAGTATAACAACATTCATAG
>CAVCCL010000338.1:0-2336 GCA_963600665.1 Bifidobacterium catenulatum
CCGTATTCAGATATACATCCAATGTCTCTAACAGCTCATTATCTTCCCGCATTTCCTGATTGACAAGCATGCTGTTGATAATCTCAAAACGGTTCCGGTCTTTGCGGTTAAATGCCTTGGACTTCAGTGATTCACTCTCTACCACATAGGAAGTACCCTGCTTATCATCCGAGATCTCATAGACAAGGCGCTCACCGTGGAACACAACATATTCCTTCACATACATGCCCGGAATCATCTCGTCAAGAAGCTCTGTCTTGTAGATCAGATTCTGTCTGGAACCAGTATCAAATGCATACTTCACTGTTACCTGTTTGCCCGGCTCGCTCTTGTAGATCAGATAAGTCTTGAGTATGACATCCTGTGGCAGCTTGATAAAGGACTGGAAGCTCTTGTAAAACGGAAGCAGCTTACCTGCATCCATAAACTTGCCAACCGCATCCTTGATCCATGTCTTCTGCTCACCCGTATAACGATCCAGCTTCGAGAAGTGATGCAGCATGGACATACGGGAAATCTCATCCTCAATATTGCCCTTCTGGATCTCCTGATACAGACAGTCAAAGACGCCACTCGGAATCTGTGCATCCTTGATCAGATAGTTATAACATGCAAACCGCAGGAACGCCTTTACAACCAGTCCCCGGTTTCTGCCTGCATAATACGCTGTAAAGATATCATAGATGTACTCGACATTTCCCATCGCGAACATCATCTGTGCCAATGTATTTTCCGCCAGCAGAGAAATGTCTCTGACACGGTTACGCACCGTCTTGAAGATACCTGCCAGCTCCTCCAAATCGCCCTTGTAATGGTTGATAATGTATACTAAAATCCGCTCGTTGACCTTACCGGATTTGTACAGGTGGATACAGATGGATAGCAGATCCTCATTTAAGAAGCCGTTGCTGTCCTCCACACCATAATCCGCCAGACGATACAGCTCCTCACTGTCGATTTCATCGAAGCCATACAGCTTCACCGCCTGAAATGCCTTGTCGAACATGTTCATATCGACCATGTAAGCAATCATCACACGCGCATTTGCGTGATTTAAGTATTCGATATCCAGTTTTTCGAGATACTTTGTAAGCACCTCATTATCCAGATTCTCATGATAATATTCAATAATATTCAGATATGCCTGCTGCTTGTAATCATAGGAGATCTCATCACAGTTAACGATATCTCGTGCGGCATTGACCTCGATTGCCTTCTTGAATGTGAAGTCACCGAGCTGCTCATAGTTGTGCAGCAGCACCCGGTAATCCCGCGGACTGTATTTACAGCAGATATCCATGTAGGCATTCTCATCTACGATACGCTCCAGCCGGTACGGAATAGATCCCGCATAGCGGTTGCCCGCGCTATCCTCGAAAATGATAGAAGCCGTATTCGACAGAATCTCCACGTATGCCTCGCCGTTTACGATTGGCACACGCTGTACTTCCTCTAACTCCTGATGTGTGACGATTACGGCACGCACACCCTTATTGAAGCAGACAAGCTTCCGGCGGAAGATAATATTGATCAGCTTGCTCGCATAGAGCGGGCTGACCGTCTCCGGCTCCAGGAATTCATCATAAAGTACCGTCAGATCATCGCTGACCTTCCCGCTGATGATCATATTCTCCATGAAATCCTGCATCGTCGTCGCATATTCATGGTACACCTTCATGTGCTGGGACTTGTTGTAAATTACATTCGCATACAGGTACGCAAGCTCTTTTTCTGAAAGTGTATTCTTATAATTCAGATACATTAAAACTGACTGTGGTATCAGATCGTATCTGGAGAAATTCATACTCTTGACAAAGCACTCATTCAGTCCAATAAATTTCAGGTTGCGTTCGACCGCATCCCGGTAAAACCGATGATACTTGTTGTCCAGTTTTCCTGCACTGATCAGCATCGAGCAGATGCTTGACAGTACTTCATCACTCTTTTTCTTAGAGTAAATGCTGTCCATAATCTCAAAGATCTTCGCGTCAAACTGGCGGAACGATGCCGCAAGCTGGATAAATGCCTCGATGACCTCATCCGACAGATACTGATGGCGCAATCCCCAACGGATCGTTGTAACTTCAAGATCTGTGATATGCTTTAACAGCAATGGGTTGTTGTTTAAAACCTCGCAAAGCTCCATATACATGAGCGGGCTGTTGTACCCCTGTTCATACAGGTTCTTGACCTCCCGGTACAATGCGGTCTGATCGTTATTGTATGTGTCGTCCACAAACAGCAGCAGCCAGAAATAGAAGATCTTATCATCTTCTGTCCGGTAACTCCGTCGGATCAGTTCCTTTGCCTGCTCGGTTGCGCGGCGATCCTTACCC
>CAVCCL010000339.1:0-2310 GCA_963600665.1 Bifidobacterium catenulatum
GGATATTGTCGATAAATATACGGCCTGCTCCAGATACCTTATAGTTGTACTCACCTGTATAATTACCGCTATCGTCCGTCACGAGAACCCTATACATCACAACAACCAATCTTGTATTAGATGTAATACCTTTCATCTTGACAGAAGAGTGGGTCCAGCAATAAGTACTCTTAGGCTGATTAATCTCAAGAGGGTCACTATACTTAGTACCGTTTTCAAATTGGCCATCTCCTTCAATAACAATAACAACCTTTGAGTCATCCACTGCGCCAGAAGTTTGCACCATAGCCGCGTGGTCAAACTCCATTGTAACATCTGTAGCCGATGTAACTGCAAGTTTAGGAAGTCTAAGAGATGTGTTATTTCCACCCGTCTTACTGATTTTCAGATATTTATCCTGCAAATAAACAAGCTGAAGACTTGGATTCATATCAACATATCCGGCAAGTTCGAGAGCTGCAGGAGCGAATGATGATAATGCTGCTGAATAGATATTTACGGCATTATCATCCTTCTTATTACCGATAGTATCACCTATCTTTTTACCTGTACTTACTGTATATTGTTCCAGCACAGGGTCAAGCCAACCGAAATCATCATAGAATACAACATTTGAAGCGGCCTGTGCAACTGACAATATCAAAGAATAGCTGTATTCTTCGTTTGCAAAGACGATTTCGCCAGTTCTTGCAGCACCGGTATTTGCCTCAAACTCAACAGGAATCGAATATGTTCCTGCTGTAGGAATTTCAACAGAAGGGAGTTTAACCCAAGACGGTGAGGTTACCTTGAACGGAACATTAGATACTATCGAAACATTCCTTGCTTCACCTATACCTGCAATCGTATTCACACCCTCCATCTGAACCGTAATCTTAGGCTCAAACTTATCCTGTGTCACTTTGAGAATAGCCTCGATATTGTCTTTATAGAAACGGACAGTACCGGTTCTGGCTACGCCTGTAAGGTTCGGAGTGGCCTTGAACTTGAGAGTCTTTGTTTCTACTATAGCTGCAGGAGATGCCTCAGGAACAACTGTGAGCCAATCTTCACTGATTTCAGTCTCATAAACAACATTGGACTGAACCTTAACATCGAATTCCTCGCCTTGTCCGAGAACGGTAACAGAATTGCCGCCTGAAATGCTGATAAGCGGATCAAGTTCACCGCCGGCTGCAGACTGCACTACATAGACTGTCTTCCTGGAGTCCCCTGACTTGATAGTGATTTCTGCCTGACGCAGAGTTGCCAATGTACTTGGCTCGCAAGTCACTGTTATCTCTTTCTCCTCTTTAGCAGAACCTGAAGTCACGTCAAGTGAAATCCAGCTCTCAGAAGGGGTAAGAGTAAAGTCATAGTCTGAAGTCACAGTGAATTTGACAGGAGCAGTAGGAGTTCCTTCAAATGTCAGGATATCCCTTGAAGAAACGATTGTAGCATATACAGGATCTGTATCAGGAATCTCAACTCCGTCACCTTCTTTCACCATAATTATCTTAGGCTGATATTCATCAGACTCGATATCAGTCACTGAAAGACGTGCAGAACCTCCATTTCTGGTTGCAAGAGCACCATCGCCATTTGCCTGCCAGTTAGAAACACATCTGAAACGGAACTGGCAGTTGTCCATATTCTTCTTGATGGTCACTGTTGCATCAACCTGCACGTTAGTGGAACCGTCTGCATTCATTGCGTGAGTATAGACACAGTCCTTGACATCAGTTGCTGTCTTCGTATCCTGTGCCGGCTTCCAAGTTTCGCCGTCAAGATACTCGATAATCCAATACTTATGACCAGTAGCTGAAGTTCTCGCCTCGAACACAATTCTCATTTCTGAACCGGCCTTTACTGCACCGTAAGAATAGAACAGCCAATAGTCTCCTGGCCAAGGACCGGTACAACGCGGACTCGCATCACTTACGTCAAGTTTATACTTATTCGCATCATTTGTATTGGCAAGGTCAAAAGGTACATACTGTATATATCCAAGTCCCTCAATCGGTTCAAATTTACCTTCAGCCGCGAATGTCGCTGTAGTGAAATTGACCGGAGTCTTCCTAATCTGATATTTCACAGGATAGAATGACAACTCTTCGTCAATTCCGTTATCATCGAAGTTTACAGGAACGAGGTAAACGGTCTGACCGGTTCCGAGAATCGCATAACCGTAAGCCACGACTTTGTGCATATTGACTGCATCAATGTCAACGCCAGGGTTATACATTGTAACTGCATTCAACGTCGAGCCGACACGCAGTCCTTTGTTGATAAGAGTACCCTCAACTTTTACATATTCGATAGCTTCAGGCT
>CAVCCL010000340.1:0-2294 GCA_963600665.1 Bifidobacterium catenulatum
GGCTGCAAAAAATCTTCACGCGGTTCCAGACTAGAACGGATTCGCAAAGGTTTCTATAGACGGGACTGTCCGGCTGTACGGATACTGCACGCTGCACCACATTATGCCAGAAGAACCGGTAAGTCTGTTGAAAGGCACTACCCTGTATTTTGACGGCGTGGGGATCAAAGACGGAGACAAACGTGACGGAACATCTGACGGCTTAGACAGAATACAGGTGAACAGAGATCTCGGAGAAGTTTACTATGACGCGTCTAACAGATCAATGTATGCCAGCCAGATTCTGTGTGCAAACGGTTCTGGAAAGGACCCGTATTATGTCAGCAACATAGAGGGGCAGGTTGTTGAAAACGGAGACTAGTTTTCAGATCTGTTCAATTCTATCACAGTAGAGACTGATGAATCTGAAGGAACTGGCGCGATAAGCCTAGATGGCATATCGTGCTGTTAGAAAGTAGATGTTTCAGAGGAAACCGAAGAACCTCAAGATGTCGTAGTTGTTGAATTCGGACAAGAAAGCACAACGGGCCCGGCTGTAGACTACACTATAAATGTCAAGCCAGGTGAATCTGTCAGCAAAGACACTGTTCTGGCATACATACACAAAGACGGAAAGGATATCCCCGTAAAATCTATCTATGCTTCTGGGACTATATCTGGCATAAATGGTGACAGTGACTATCTGCACATTTATCCATAGAACGCGAATAGACATTTTGTGATTGAAAACGCGATCATAGCTGAACCAGATTTCAACATAGATGACATCTCTACATTGCAATAGAAGATGAAGGAAAGCACCGAAATGTATCAGATGATTATTTCACTGCTGCTGCCGTCTATGTATCCTGTAATGCTCCAGAACGCATCTAGAAGAAAAACAGTGTCAATCAGCAAGGTCGCCGAAATATTCAGCAGTGTGATAGGAAACTATGACGCTGAGATATATGAAAGGGCTTTAGATTTGAAAAATGTGTCAGGAGAAGATTCTATCAAAGCGTGTTCAGATGATCCGGAAAAGCTAGTTCAGCTCAAAGACGCGATGCTAGAAATCCGGAATGTCTCTATATACAAAGATGTCTTGTATTATTATGACGGAACACCGACGAAACTGAAAAGTTCAAAATACAGATGTGACAGCCCGCTCTCTATATGCACTATTGAGGGGTCTTACAACTATGCAGACTGCATGGGCCTTGCCTATGACACGCCAGACTACAGGAACTCCAGCATATCAAAAGACAGTTACGGAAAAGACATTGACACTGATCTGAACAGGAACTATTATGTGACGCTTCTGTCAAAAATCACAACTAGAACTGGAAACAAGTTCGCGCAAGAATACTATGATTTGATAAAAGGCATCATTGACAACAGACTGACTGAAGAATCTAGAAATGTAAGTGAAATAGTCACACAGTTCAACAGACTGTATCAATGCGGAATTGACTAGACGACAGAAAACGCTTTTCAATATGTAAGTGAATCAGGATTCGCTGACATAAATGTCTATGACAAAGACAAGATAGACGAACTGATCACATTCCTGAAACATGAATATCTCAAACACCTTATCTGTGAAAGCAGTGACACTGTGTTGAAACCAAGCCCACTAGCAAAATACAGAACCCGATATCTCAGCCTGCAGAGCATAGCCGATGCCGGAGAAACCCAAGATTCTCTAAGCAGTCTGTACAACGATGCTGAACAGACACTGATGGACACTGATTCTGAAGAATATGGACAGAGACTGAACATATTCACCGCCCAGCTTGCGAACATATTCATATATGCGTGCACGACAGACGCGAACAACAGATCTAAATATCCAGCAGCAGCGGTCAAAAGAATAGAGACAAAAGATGATTCATTGGCTCGGAGAATCAACACTTACAAATGGACAGCCGAGAGATGGATAACGAACAATGGCGGGAAGACTGCAAATCTTGTCAATCCCTATGATTCTTCGAAAACATATCAGACATTTATAGACTGGCTGGAAAATGTTTGGAATGAAGCGTCTAGACGGCATGAAGAATACACATATCTAGATTCTATGTATGTCAGGAATGTTGACATAGAAGTCAAGAAGCATATCACAGCAACAGTGTTTTCAGGAAATTCACCAAGTGATCTCGGATCAATTTATTCTAGTGTGATGACCCCTTATAGAAAACAGAATTCAGCTGACAAAATTCTAGAGGAAACAAACAGAGATGTGAACTCTATATTGAATGAATACTATTTTGAACTGACTTGCAAAGAGGCTGACAAAATCAGCAGATTCTGGAAAA
>CAVCCL010000341.1:0-2284 GCA_963600665.1 Bifidobacterium catenulatum
GGATCTTCCAATCCTTCGACAACCTGGTCAAATCCAGATTTATCGAGATGTTTGGCAATCCTGTTCATTCTGATAAATATGAAAGAGTTAAGTTTAACACCATTATAACAAATATAGTTAATGGAATGGGTAGCCCACCTTTGTTCTCTGATAAAGGATTTGCCTTTATTAGAGCAACAAACATTGAATCAGGTAGGATATCCAATAAAGATATGTTGTATATTTCAGAAGAAACCGCATCTAGTTTAGCAAAATATAGAGTGAATACGGGCGATTTTATTTTTGTTAGAAGTGGAGCATATGCAGGCGATGTTTGTACAATAACACCTGAATATGATAACCAGTATGGAGCATACGACATAAACGTAAAAATTGATCAATCTGTGGCAGATTCTATTTTCTTAAACTATCTGTTTAATTCAGAATATAGAGATGCAATAATTCGTCCACTGACATCTCGCTCTGCACAACCACATCTCAATATTAAACAAATCAGAAATCTGGACATAATCCTCCCTCCGATGAATCTACAAAAACAGTTCGCTGAATTCGTCAAACAGGTCGATAAATCGAAATTTGAAGTGGTCAAGAGTCTTCAGAAGCTCACAGAATTGATTAAGGCCCCTGAGTGACCGCAACAACTGATGTAATCAGGGGTATTTCATGCCCCATGGTTACCGATCTTATAATCGAGATTGAACAGCGGATGTCCAAACATCTAGACAATCGCCAACTTCAATCGCTTCACGACGTCCTTCTTTCATGCATTTCTGAACGTTATGTGACATCGGAACTGGATTACCAGCTATCCGATCCGCAGCTGATCGAGGCGTTCATTTCTGCCAAGAGGGTTGAGGGCTGTTCAGAGAAGACGCTGCATTACTACTCTACCACAATCAACACCGTCACAAAATCTATTGACAAGCCCATCCGCCAGATAATGACGGATGATCTGCGTGTATATCTTGCCTCATATCAGCAGGATAAGGGGGTCAGCAAGGTCACGATCGACAACGTCCGGCGCATAATGTCTTCTTTCTTCTCATGGCTGGAGGACGAGGACCACATCATCAAGAGCCCTGTGCGCAGAATCAAGAAGGTCCGTGTATCGAAGACGGTGAAGGAAGTATACACGGATGAAGAGCTGGAGCAGATGCGCGACAACTGCGATACGCCTCGCGATTTGGCGATAATAGATATCTTGATCTCAACCGGGATGCGCGTGGGGGAGCTCGTGAGGCTCGACCGTGATGATATAGACTTCAACAACCGGGAGTGCATAGTTCTAGGCAAGGGAGACAAGGAGCGTCCTGTCTACTTCGACGCACGCACAAAGGTGCACCTTCAGGCCTATTTGGATTCACGTACCGATGACAATCCTGCTCTTTTCGTCACACTGGACAGTCCGCATGACAGGCTGATGATAAGCGGTGTAGAGTCGCGTTTGCACAATCTGGGGGAAAAACTCAACATCAACCGCGTGCATCCGCACAAGTTCCGCAGAACTCTTGCCACCAGAGCGATAGACAAGGGGATGCCGATCGAACAGGTTCAGCATCTGCTTGGCCATCAGAAGATCGATACTACTCTGGAATACGCTATGGTGAATCAGAACAATGTCCGGGCGTCACATAGAAAGTACATCGGATGATAGCAAATCAAGGTTTATCGAGATGTTTGGGCACATAAGCCTCAATGAAATGGAGAATCCTGAGTATACGCTGGGTGAAGTATGCAGCCAGATAACAGATGGTTCACATTACAGTCCTGCTGATGAGCCCGGTGAAGCATACCCGATGCTATCTGTTAAGGACATCCGCGAAGGAACTTTTGATTACGTCAATTGTAAGCGTATCGGAAAAGAGGCCTATGAAAAGTTAGTCAGAGAGGGATGTAGGCCTCTGAAGAATGATGTTCTAATAGCTAAAGATGGCAGCGTGTTCCAGAAAAGTGTGGTTGTAACTGAGGATATAGATCAGGTTATTCTATCTTCAATAGCTATATTGCGCCCTGATCTGGACAGGATTAATCCCAACTTTTTGGAGCATTATTTGATGTCCGAAAGCGTAAGAGAAGAAGCCATAAGGAATTACACCACAGGGACAGCGATTCGTAGAATCATACTGAAGAATTTGACGAAAATGAAGCTGATGGTTCCTGAAATCGAAGAGCAGAACAGATTCGCTGACTTCGTCAGACAGGTTGAAAAAACGAGGATGGCTTGTAAACAGATCTTCCAATCCTTCGACAACCTGGTCAAATCCAGATTTATCGAGATGTTTGG
>CAVCCL010000342.1:0-2276 GCA_963600665.1 Bifidobacterium catenulatum
GTACAGCGCCATGACTGAACTTATAAATAAGGCAAAGTGATGTGTGTATCTGATAGATCGTGATACGGACATTATTTGTATAAATTTTACATCAAGATTCAGGAGGCATGAAAAATGATTCACATTATTGCAGGAGATAAGGGTAAGGGAAAGACAAAGGCACTGATAGATAAGGTCAACAATGAAGTAAAGGTTGTTTCCGGTACGGTAGTATTTCTTGATAATAACAACAAGCATCTCTATGAGCTCAGCAACAGAGTCAAGATGATCAACTGTACAAGCTATGGAATTAGCAAGCTGGATTCGTTCACCGGATTCGTGCGAGGAATAATCTCCCAGAACAGTGATATTGAGAAGATTTATATAGATAATTTTAAGACGGTTGCATATGTTGGAGAGTCACATATCGTTGAGGCATTGGATGAGATAAAGAACATATCCGATATGTTTAATGTTGATATAGTGATCTGTCTGGCAACAGATGTCAATGACGTACCAGAGGATTTCAAGGACTGCGTTATTGCGGCATTATAAGCTGGATGCCGCCTTATATTTCAGATAGAATGTGGTTGGCATATGTATGTTGCCAGCCATTTTCTGTGCCAGAGTAAATTACGGGAGACATATTATGGCGACAATAAAACGAAAAAAACAGAAGACAAAGATCGAACTTCCAAAGCTCAAAATGCCGGGCTTTGGAACATTCCTTTTTGCACTCGTATTCATATATATACTCATCAGGGTCGTTGCGTATGTGAATGATTCTGATCCGATAATATTCACGGTTGAGCAGAGTACGTACGATACTGATTTCACGGCTACAGGGCTTGCGGTAAGAAGTGAGACTGTCATAACCGCCTCGGCTACTGGAACGCCATGCTACTATATAAGAGATGGCGAGAAGGTATCCAAGGGTGCAAATATATATGCCATCGACAGCTCGGGCTCCATGCAGGCAGCAATGAGCGACATGCAGGAGAATGGTTCAGCGCTTCTCACGAGCGCGGATTACACAAGTCTGAACAATCAGATAAAGATGTTCAAAAATGGATTTTCGGCATCCAATTTTGGTAATGTATATAATTTCAAGACAAGCATCGACAACAAGCTTTTAGAGCTCTATGAGGAGCTTGCTCTTGAGCAGGTCAGCAATGGTTCTTCATCATTTTCACTTGATGCCCAGAAGGCGCCATTCAGTGGACTTGTCACATACTATCAGGATGGATATGAGAGCGTCGATGTGAAGAATCTGACACCTGAGCTTTTTGATAAAACTGTGTATACGAAACAGTCACTCAAGTCAGATGGCCAGGTTTCTGCGGGCAGCGCTGTATGTAAGCTTATCAACGATGAGGAATGGAATATTGCCATATCGCTCAGCAAGGATGAATTTGACAAGGTTACACAGAATGAATACGCTTCATTTACCATCAATAATTCGAGCAGAAGGATCAGATCGACATACGATAAGATCGAAAAAGATGGTCATTATTATATAGTGGTATCATTCAACAAATATATCGCGCAGTATGTAAATGAAAGATTTCTGGACATCAACTTCATGTTTGAGGAATCCAGCGGTCTGAAGATACCGGCTTCATCCGTAATAACAAAGGATGTGTATATGATACCTGTGGATTACCTGACAGGAGGCAGTGGTGATTCAGATCTGACTCATTTTAATCAGGTAACATATGACAATTCGGGAAGCACTTCAATAAAACAGATATCACCGATAATATATTTTACCGACAAGAGATTCTGTTATGTTGATCCGTCAAGTATAGATTCAGATGCGGTACTGCAGAAGAATAATTCCAAGGATACATTTTCCGTTGCCACAGCCGCCAAGTATACGATGGATGGTGTTCTGTGTGTATCAAGAGGAACTGCGGAATTCAGAAGAATAGAGGTTATCGTATCGGGCGATGATTACTCGATCATCAAGCCGGATCTTTCATATGGAATATCCAGATATGACAGAATATTACTGGATGGACATTCCATGAAAGAGGGAGAGCTTATATATCAATAGTACAGACACAGGAGATGATAATATGCTTAAAGAAAATTACGAAAAAGTAAAAGAGAACATAGTCAGGGCATGTGAAAAGGCCGGCAGATCACCGGAGGATGTCACTTTGATCGCCGTTAGCAAGACAAAGCCTTTGTCAGATATAGAGGAATTGCTCAGTGATACGGATGCCGTTGATTTTGGTGAGAATAAGGTTCAGGAGCTTGTGGACAAATACGAGAATGTCTCAAGACCTGTAAAC
>CAVCCL010000343.1:0-2268 GCA_963600665.1 Bifidobacterium catenulatum
AAATACAACTGTGCTTACTTACAAAACGGGCTATGAATAAATAGCCAACAAACTACAGAAAGGACATCATTATGTCAACATTATCACAGGATCATGTAACTATGACTGATGTTCCGGTTATCACCGAGATGCAGGTTGTCCCGGTAGCCGGCTACGACAGCATGCTGATGACGCTCAGCGGCTGCCATGCGCCGTGGTTTACCCGCAATATTGTTATTCTCAAGGACAATGCAGGCCATACCGGAATAGGAGAGATCCACGGAGGCGATTATACCTGCGAATCACTTCGCAGCATGGCAGAGCTTGTGGTGGGTCAGCCTATCACCATGTACCGCTCCATACTTCAGAAGATACATCGTATAGCAAATCAAAATGCTCCTGAGGACGGGGAGGGCATACAGAAGCTCGATATATCGAAGCTCAAGTATGTAGTTAAGTCAGAGTGGGCTATAGAGTGTGCATGCCTTGATCTCATAGGTCAGTTTCTGAATGTTCCCATGTGCGAACTGCTCGGGGAAGGAAAGCAGCGCGATGAGGTGGAGATGCTGGGATATCTTTTCTATGTCAGCGACAAGAAAAAGGCAGCAGAGCTCCCGTATATTGATGAAAGTGATTCATCCGACCCTTGGTTTAGAATTCGCCGTCAGGAGATACTTACACCTGCCCGGATAGTTGAGGAGGCTCAGGCAGCTCATGAAAAGTACGGATTTGAAAACTTCAAGCTCAAGGGAGGCGTACTCAGAGGCGAGGAGGAGATGGAGGCTGCGTCAGCTGTAAAGGTAGCATTTCCGAAGGCCAGAGTCAATGTTGATCCCAACGGAGCGTGGACGCTTAAGGAGGCTATCAAACTTTGCAAGCCCATGGAGGGAGTTTTGACATACATTGAGGATCCGTGCGGTCCTGAGAGCGGTTACAGCGGAAGAGAGATTCTCTCAGAGTTTAAAAACGAGGTAAATCTCCCTGTAGCTACAAATATGATTGCTACAGATTGGCGCCAGTTCTATCACACTCTCGAGACCAAGGCATGCAATATCATTCTTGCCGATCCTCATTTCTGGGGATTTAACGGAACCATTCGTATGTCCATGATACTGGATGCATGGGGTCTGACATGGGGTGTTCATTCAAACAATCATTTTGACATAACACTGGCAGCATTTGCACAGGTGGGATGTGCTGCATACGGAAGATATACTCCGCTTGATACACACTGGATCTGGCAGGATGGTCAGGATCTTCTTGAGGACGCTCCTGTCATCAGAAACGGAAAGATGAAGCTTCCGCAGAAGCCGGGGCTTGGAGTAACCCTGAATATGAAGAGACTAGAGGAGGCAAACAGGCTCTACAACAGCCTTCCGAGCCATGACAGAGACGATGCTATGGCAATGCAGTATCTGATCCCGAACTGGAAGTATGATCATAAGAAGCCGGCGCTTGTAAGATGATTTTGCTTTAAAAGATGGTTCGGGTGATATCGATTAAAGTGCTATCCTCTCCCGTGGCATGTTTGTATGCCACGGGAGAATGCGCTTATAAGATGTTAGGTAAACCTGCAGCAAGAGATATACAAGATATTGTATAGAGTAGAAAAAATCAGAAAGATTCAAAAAATCACGGCATTTCTTGTTGACAAACAAAAATCGTGATGGTAGTATTACAAAGCTGTCGCTTGAGAGACCGGCTGCGACCTGCAAAACAGGCAGCGGACGGGCATAAAAACAGGCAGCAGACGAACCTTGAAAACCGAAGACGAAATAGTACACATAACCCTGAAATTCTTTTAAAAGAGAATTCAAGAGATTCCGAAAGGAATCAGTGCGAATAGCACAACACAAACAGTAACGGAAAGAAATGACCAGAAGGTCATTCTGGACGGGACGAAATCGAACTTAAAGTCCTAAGGGACTAAACATTTAATATGAGAGTTTGATCCTGGCTCAGGATGAACGCTGGCGGCGTGCTTAACACATGCAAGTCGAACGAAGCGTGCTGGAAGGAGACTTCGGTCAACGGAAAGTACGACTTAGTGGCGGACGGGTGAGTAACGCGTGGGTAACCTGCCTCATGCAGGGGGACAACAGCCGGAAACAGCTGCTAATACCGCATAAGACCAAGCACCGCATGGTGCAATGGTAAAAGATTTATCGGCATGAGATGGACCCGCGTTAGATTAGCTAGTTGGTGAGGTAACGGCTCACCAAGGCGACGATCTATAGCCGATCTGAGAGGATGAACGGCCACATTGGGACTGAGACACGGCCCAAACTC
>CAVCCL010000344.1:0-2237 GCA_963600665.1 Bifidobacterium catenulatum
CAACCAGAGAGTTCTGTGATACAGTTACCAATGGACTGTCGTCCATGCTCCGTCTACGGAAACAAGCCTTGTCATGTTGGCGGTCTCAAGTGTATGCACAATATCAAACCAGAACAGATCGTTGAACTTGCAAAAAAGTATGGAGCTAAATAAACAACAGGTTATCCGTTACAAATTGCTGTATGCGGTTTTGTATCTCATATCCTTGATACCGCTGAGACTGCTGTACGCTATGTCTGACATAGTATCTCCATTCGCCCGTAGATACTACCGGAGGAAACTGGTACGCAGACAACTGGCTGAAGCGTTCCCTGAGAAAACACAACAGGAACTGCAATCTATTGAGTGTAAGTTCTATCGGCAGTTATGCGACTATTTCGTAGAGTTCATCAAACAACTGTCGTTCTCAGAGAAGTCAATGCGTAAGCACATGGTGTTCGAGGGATTCGATAAACTCGCCAGTCAACTCAATGCGGAACACCCCATATCGTTTGTATACCTTGGACATTTCGGCAACTGGGAGTGGATTGCGTCACTCACATATACGGCAAAACCATATGGAGTAGCTTGCTCGCAAGTCTATCACCCACTGTCAGACAAAGTGTTCGACAAACTGATGACAGATGTCAGGTGCAGGTACGGTGGGGAGTGTATTCCGATGCGCAAGACAGTACGGCGACTGATAAAGGCAAACACAGAGAAACATCCGCTTGTGTGCGGAATGATTGCCGACCAGCAACCTCGGTGGGATGCCATACACTACTTCACACGCTTCCTCAACCATGAGTCCGCTGTTTTCATCGGAACAGAAGAACTGGCAAAGAAATTCAACTCACCTGTGTACTATGCCAGAGTGACCAAAATCAGACGCGGATATTACAAATGCCAGTTCATACCAATGACCACCCATCCGGCAGACATGGACAACCACCTGCTCACGGACAAGTATATGCAGATGCTGGAGGAAGATATACGGCGTAGTCCGGAACTGTGGCTGTGGACACACAAACGCTGGAGCAGGACTAAAGAGAAGTGGTTGGAACGCCAAAACAGCAATAAACAGAACAAGAATGAATAACGATTATCTGAAAATGTTCGGAGTATTCGCCAAGATTGGAGCTTTCACCCTTGGCGGTGGCTATGCCATGGTTCCGATTATGGAGAAAGAGGTAGTGGACAAACACGGATGGCTCACGCGCGATGAGTTCATGGATATACTCATCGTGGCACAGAGCACCCCCGGGTTGTTTGCAATTAATATAGCCAGTCATATAGGGAACAAAACACGTGGACTGTGGGGCGGTATAGTAGGGACCTTGGGTGTGGCAACACCATCCATTGTCGCCCTTCTGCTCATTGCCATGTTCTTTCAGGCATTCAAGGAAAACATCTATGTCGAGAAGATCTTCATGGGTATACGTCCTGCTGTGGTCGCATTGATTGCCGCCCCCTGCTTCTCTATGGCACGCACTGCCAACATCAACCTCCACAATATATGGATTCCAGTAGTTGCATGTCTCCTCATCTCCCTTTTTGACGTATCCCCCATCTGGATTATCATAGTAGCAGGACTCGCTGGTTTCATCATTGGAAGGGTGAGAGCACACAACAAATAAAAGTATAACGTACACAAAACTCGACAAGCATGATATTCTTAAAGCTTTTCATCGTATTCTCCAAAATAGGCATATTCAATTTCGGTGGCGGATATGCGATGCTTTCGCTGATTCATAATGAAGTGGTAGAAAAAAACGGATGGCTCTCGTCATCCGAATTCACCGATATAGTAGCCATCAGTCAGAGCACTCCTGGACCTATAGGCATTAACTGTGCCACATATACAGGGTATACAGCTGTAATGCACGAGAACTACCCTGAATGGCTTGCCGTGATTGGTGCTTTAGTTGCTTCATTCAGTGTCCTGTGGCTCCCCTTCATCCTTATGCTCACAATCAGCAAACTGATGCTCAAGTATGCCAAGACAACAGTCATGTCTGACATCTTCTCCCTGTTGCGTCCTGCCATAATCGGACTGATAGCAGCAGCTGCTGTACTGCTTATGTCTGAGGAGAATTTCGGTTCGCCACAGACCAGCACCTTCCAGTTCGTCTGCAGCATACTCATCTTTGTCTTCTCGTTTGTGGGAACCCGTTTCTATAAAGTCCATCCCATATTGATGATACTGTTGGCAGGACTGGCAGGACTTATAATCTACTGAGGTTATACCTATATAAAAA
>CAVCCL010000345.1:0-2200 GCA_963600665.1 Bifidobacterium catenulatum
GCTTGTCCAGCAATCTGAATGACAGTCTCATATACATCTTGGTATAAGGATCATTCAGACCGCATCCCAGCAGCTCCTCTATACGCCGGAGCCTGTACAGGACGGTATTCTTGTGGACATACAGTACCTGCACGGTTTTGCTCACGGAGCAGTCATGCATCAAATATGCCCGAAATGTCTCATAAAGCGTCTTGTCCTGGCGATACAGCCTGTATATATCCTGATGGCATGCCGCCAGGCATCTCTGCGCGGAATACTGACTTTGTATGATATAGTCCACGGCACATGCGTAAAAATCGCATATGCGCTGCGGACTGCTTTCCCCGCATCCGTATTCGAGCGCATACATGGCCTGCTCAAGCAGCATAGGTATCAGATCAAAGCCCTGAACACTGTTGCTGGCGCCCATGTATACGCTGGTGTCCCGAAAAAGCCCGTTCAGCCGATCTCTTCTCTTCTGATCATCCATCAGATCATCATCCGCCAGCAATATCATCAGCTCATCCTTTGCGCCGCACAGGTCATATGGAAATGCCGCCGCTACTGCTGAAAGATAATGCTGGTATGTGCTCTTGAACAGATCCTCCTCGTCATGTGATCTGAAATCTATAGCATATACACGATAGTGATGCTCCGGCTTCCATGACCTCTGATCTATAAAATGCAGCGTATTCTCGTCGTTCAGCTCCTCACCTGTCAGGAAACGCTTCAGCAGGGAATTGCTCGAATCCGTCCCTCTTTGCTTCATGCTCAGAACCGGTGCAAGCATATCTGCCAGCATGCTCATGACCTGCATGTGTCCGTCATTCAGCTCATGATCCTTTTCTATCACAGACATATAGCCTGCGAGTCTTCCGTTGTAAAACATCGATGCGGATACATTATCCGACATGCCGCTGTCCGGCCGAAATCGGAAATGCACCACATCTCCCCCAAGATGATACGACACATGAGCCTCTGACAGTTCTATGGACGAAGCAAAGGATGAATATCCGTATGTCTTCATATGCCACCATTCCCGGTCTACGCTGTCCGCATTGTAACGCTCGGAGCTGGCGATACATGCATGATTGGCATCGGTTATGGTGATCGGATTGTGAAATACGATATTACACAGCTCCACTACCCTTTGAAAATCGTATCTTTTTATAGCCTCCTCTACCTGCCCCTGCCAGTCGAACATGATGTCAAACAGTGACTGAAGCAGCTCAAATCCCTCGCGAAGGCTCAGATCAGGCATGCGTATGACATCCTCTTCCCAGGTATACAGGCAGTCCGGGCCATCCTGGCTGACCACAACGCAGTTGGTGGCATATACCAGCCTTGCGCTTCGCAGGATCCTTGGCGACTCTCTTCGTATATGAATCTCCGGCTCAAATGCCTCCAGCAGATCCGCGATATTCCACATGCTCAGCTTCATGGTCAGGCTCCCTCCCGCACTTCTTTTTCACATTGGTTCTCCATATGGTCGATTGGCACAAATCATTGTATCATCATTTTGATGCAATGAAATGTAAAAAAGCAGTCAGAATGTTGCATACGCATCTTTGTGTTGTCCGCAATTTGTACTGTTGTCACAATCAGTATAAATCAAATGCTCAAAATGATGTACCGACATAACATATGTGAGCAGCCCTTCGAACTGTACAATATACATAAGAGGCATTGCAAAACCGCTGCGTCGATTGTGCATCTGTAACATAGGCTTAGACGCATGCACAAAAAAGAATGCTTCATATCAACGCATAACGAAGGAGGAAACGTCGTGCAACCTACATGCAGTAAGAAAGAAATCTGGACCATGGGATCCTATTCCCTGCTGACTCTTTCCATCATGGTCGGCTTCATGTATCTGAATACCTTTGCTACCGAGGTGCTCAAGATTCCGGCGGCTGTGCTCGCGACAGCTCTGCTTATCGCAAAGTCGATAGACTTCGTTGTCAGTCTGTTCTGCGGAGTAATCATCGAAAAAGTCAAGATAGGAAACAAGGGCAAGAATCAGACCTGGCTCTACTACGGCCGCTGGGTGCTGGCAGTTATGATCATGCTCGAGGTTGCCAACACCAGCGTCGCACCATTGGCAGTACGCGTTGCCGTGCTCAGCGTCTCATATACGGTTCTCAACTGTCTGATGAACTTCATACAGACATCCTATTATGGTCTTGTGGCAGTCATAGCCGGTCCCAACCCGGCCAACAGA
>CAVCCL010000346.1:0-1635 GCA_963600665.1 Bifidobacterium catenulatum
GGATTACCCTGTCGATGCAGATGCTGTCATAGAGTACACTAAGAACGATAAGAAGATGGTTGGGGATAAGATAAAATTTATCCTTCTTCACACTATTGGCGATGCATATATCAATACCGATGTCGTTCCTGATGATATGAAAAAGGCATTTGAGTGGCATTGATGTTCAAAGGAGGAACGGATATTATGAAAAAGAGAATACCGATGGCTATACTTGCCATTATTATTCTTACAGCTTTAGATCAACTGGTGAAACATCTCATATCCACCAACTTTCAGGTCGGACAGACAAAGAAAATAATTGACGGAGTTTTCCAGCTCAACTATGTTCAGAACAGAGGTGCGGCCTGGGGAAGTTTCTCAGGTAAGATAGTTTTCCTGCTTGTGATAACATTTGTGATCCTGCTTGCGGCTATATATGTGTACATCAGGCTTGCAGGCAATCAGGAAAAGAAATATACACCGCTCAGGATATCACTGGTATTTCTCATATCGGGAGCTATCGGCAATATGATCGACAGAGTGGCCCGCGGATATGTAGTTGACATGTTTGACTTCTGCCTTATTAACTTCCCGGTATTTAATGTCGCAGATATATTTGTCACATGCAGTTTTATTGTTATCGTTATTCTGGTGCTGTTCAAGTATAAGGATGATGAGCTCTCAGACATCATACACAAAAAACAGACAGATGGACAGGAATAGTATATGGAAGAATATAACATCGAAGCCAGTGGCGACTGGGCAGGGAAAAGAATAGACAAGGTTCTAAGCGAGTATTTCAACGATTATTCGAGATCTTTCATAAAGAAGTTATTTGATGACGGCTATATCCAGGTCAACGGTAAGGCTTCAAAGCCGAGCTACAGTGTACGTACCGGAGATATTTTTGATATATCAGTGCCGGATCCGGTCAGCATTGACATTGAGCCTGAGAATATACCTCTCGACATCATATATGAGGATGATGACGTGATACTTGTGAATAAACCAAAGGGAATGGTGGTCCATCCGGCACCGGGGCACTACAGTGGGACTCTGGTCAACGGACTGATGTACCATTTTAAGGATTCCCTTTCCGGTATAAATGGAGAATTCAGACCGGGAATCGTTCACAGGATAGATATGGATACAACAGGTGTACTTGTGGTGTGTAAGAACGATAATGCCCACAGATCACTGTCTGAGCAGCTTCACGAGCACAGTATAACCAGAAAATATTATGCCATAGTCCATGGAAATATCGCCCAGGATGATGGTACTGTGGATGCGCCGATCGGAAGAAGTCCTAAGGATCGGAAGAAGATGGCGATCAATACCAGAAATGGCAGACGTGCCGTCACACATTACAGGGTTCTGGAGCGTTTTGGAGGAAAGTATACCTTTATTGAGTGTCAGCTTGAGACCGGCAGGACACATCAGATCCGAGTTCATATGGCATCCATTGGACATCCCATACTTGGGGATGAAGTTTATGGACCGAAGAAATGTCCGTTTAAGCTGCAGGGACAGACGCTGCATGCTGGTATTCTCGGTTTTGAGCATCCCTCAACCGGGGAATACGTTGAGTTCAAGGCTGATCTGCCGGAATATTTTGAAGATCTTATAAAGAAGCTAAAACTGTTAAATTAATAT
>CAVCCL010000346.1:1645-2195 GCA_963600665.1 Bifidobacterium catenulatum
TTGTCACAAATTACGTGCAATTGTCTATACTTTTTTATTTACAGTTTATTGTATAAATGTTATAATAACCCATATAGGAATTTAAGTATTTTGTACATAAGTAATATATTTTGATATTTCTTACATGGAGAATACGAGAAGATGGGAGTGGTTACTATGGCAGAGAAGAAGATTATTACTATAGGTAGACAGTTCGGAAGTGGAGGCAAGCAGATCGGAGAAGCTCTTGCAGAAAAGATGAACATACCATTTTACGACAAGGAGTTACTTAAAGAGGCAGCAAAGGACAGTGGAATATGTGAAGAGATTTTTGACAGCTTTGACGAAAAGCCTACGAATAGCTTTCTTTACTCACTGGTGATGGATCCATATTCACTGGGATTTGGCAATTCAACAGAGCTTCCTCTCAATCACAAAGTTTTCCTTGCGGCATTTGACACCATCAAGAATCTTGCAGAGAAAGATGGTTCATGTGTATTTGTCGGCAGATGTGCTGATTACGCACTCAGGGATCTGGACAACGTGGTGAATGTATTCCTGTATGCAGACA
>CAVCCL010000347.1:0-2194 GCA_963600665.1 Bifidobacterium catenulatum
TCATTAAACTTGGAGAAGAATGGCTCCTCCCTTGTAAATGGATTGCCTGCTGTGTCAATAGTGGTATGAATACCTTCAGCCTTTGCAAGCTTGAAAAACTCAATGAGGAAATCCATCTGAAGCAGTGCCTCTCCACCGCTCACTGTTATACCACCACCGTTTTTCCAGTATGGCTTGTAGCGGAGTGCCTGCTTTAACAGATCCTCTGGAGTCCTGGCCTCGATCTTGACGCCCTTATCCTTCAGCAGCTTTGTATTCTCTTCTATTTTCTTCTCAAGTGCTTCTCTCTCAGTATCGCTTGTTTCATCTGAGTAAAGCTTACTATAGTCTGTCACAAGATTCCATGTCTCTGGGTTGTGACAATATTTACATCTCATCTTGCAGCCCTGTAAAAAAACTACAAATCTTATGCCCGGACCATCTACGGCTCCAAAGCTCTCTGTCGAATGGACATATCCTAAAACCTGTTTCTTTTCAGACATATTTCACCTCTAAGTTCTTCCTTTTACAAAAAAGTCCCGGAGAGGTTTTCCCCGGGACCATGGTTTACTAATTACCTGTCAAAACATCTATGACAACTTTAAGAATTAAAGTGACTCATGGAATGTTCTGTTGATAACGTCGAGCTGCTGCTCACGTGTAAGTGATATGAACTTAACAGCATATCCTGATACACGGATTGTGAAGTTAGCGTACTCTGGCTTATCTGGGTTCTCCATAGCATCAAGGAGCTTGTCCTTACCGAATACGTTTACGTTCAGATGATGAGCGCCCTGATCGAAGTATCCATCCATTGCGCTTACAAGCTTTGTAGCTCTCTCTTCCTCATCATGTCCAAGTGCTGATGGGTTCATTGTCTGTGTATTTGAAATACCATCCAGTGACCACTCATAAGGAATCTTAGCAACAGAGTTAAGTGAAGCAAGAAGTCCTGATGTCTCAGCGCCGTAGCTTGGGTTAGCACCTGGTGCAAATGGTGTCCAAGCACGTCTTCCATCTGGAAGGTTACCTGTGAACTTACCATAAACTACGTTAGATGTGATTGTAAGGATAGATGTTGTAGGCTCTGAATTACGATATGTGTGTCTCTTCTTGATGTCTGTAAGGAACTCATGAAGAAGCCATACACCGATGTTATCAGCTCTGTCGTCATCGTTACCATACTTAGGGAACTCGCCTTCGATCTCGAAGTCCTCAGCAAGTCCTGTCTCTGCGTTACGGATAACCTTAACCTTAGCGTACTTGATAGCTGACAGTGAGTCGATTACGTGTGAGAATCCAGCGATACCTGTTGCAAATGTACGACGTACATCTGTATCGATAAGTGCCATCTCGGCTGACTCATAGTAGTACTTGTCATGCATGTACTGGATGAGGTTAAGAATATTTACATAAAGTCCTGCTAACCAGTCAAGCATCTGCTTGTACTTAGCAAGTACTTCATCATAGTCAAGGTACTCTGATGTGATAGGAGCATACTCTGGTCCTACCTGCATTGGCTTACCAGTCTTCTTGTCAAGGAACTTCTCGTCCTTACCACCATTGATAGCGTAAAGAAGACACTTAGCAAGGTTTGCACGAGCTCCGAAGAACTGCATCTCCTTACCAGTCTGTGTAGCGGATACACAGCAGCAGATGGAGTAATCATCGCCCCAGATTGGCTTCATTACATCATCGTTCTCGTACTGGATTGAGCTTGTTCTTACAGAAATCTTAGCAGCATACTTCTTGAATGTATCCTGAAGAGCTGATGAGTAAAGAACTGTAAGGTTTGGCTCTGGAGCTGGTCCCATGTTCTCAAGTGTATGAAGGAATCTGTAATCGTTCTTTGTAACCATTGAACGTCCGTCAACACCGATACCACCAACCTCAAGAGTAGCCCATACAGGATCTCCTGAGAACAGCTCGTTGTATGACTTAATTCTTGCGAACTTAACCATACGAAGCTTCATTGTGAAATGATCGATAAGCTCCTGAGCCTCAGCCTCGGTCAGCTTACCAGCCTTAATATCTCTCTCAATGTAGATATCAAGGAATGTAGATACACGACCTACAGACATAGCAGCACCGTTCTGAGTCTTGATTGCTGCAAGATATCCAAAGTATAACCACTGAACAGCTTCCTTAGCATTTGAAGCCGGCTTAGAAATATCATAACCGTATGACTGAGCCATAACTTTCATTTCCTGAAGAC
>CAVCCL010000348.1:0-2189 GCA_963600665.1 Bifidobacterium catenulatum
GTCCAGAAGGGTGTTGGACCACAGGACGTTGCCCTTGCAATTATCGGAGCTACCTTTGGCTGTGGCTATGTAAAGAATAAGGTTATGGAGTTCGTAGGACCGGGTGTAGATAAGCTGTCCGCAGATTTCCGTATTGGTGTCGATGTTATGACAACAGAGACAACCTGTCTTTCTTCTATCTGGAAGACCGATGAGAAGATTGAAGAGTGGTATGAGACACATTACAGACCAGAGTGTTACAAAGAATTAAATCCGGGTGCAGTTGCATACTACGATGGCGTTGTTTATGTAGATCTGTCTAAGGTAAAGCCTATGATCGCAATGCCATTCCACCCAAGCAATGTTTATACGATCGAGGATGTAAAGGCAAATCTGATGGATGTCTTAGACGATGTAGAAAAGCGCGCACAGGTATCCTTAGATGGCAAGATCGACTTTACACTCAAGGATAAGGTTGTTGACGGAAAGCTTTATGTAGAGCAGGGAATCATCGCAGGCTGTGCCGGTGGTGGATTTGAGAATATCTGTCAGGCAGCAGACCTGATCCGTGGAAAATATATTGGCGCTGACGAGTTTACACTTTCTGTATATCCGGCATCGACTCCGATTTATATGGAGCTTGCAAAGAATGGTGTACTTTCTGATCTGATCGAGACAGGTGCGATCGTCAAGACTGCATTCTGTGGACCATGCTTTGGTGCTGGAGATACACCGGCAAATAATGCATTCTCGATCCGCCATTCAACAAGAAACTTCCCGAACCGTGAAGGTTCCAAGATTCAGAATGGACAGATCGCTTCCGTTGCACTGATGGATGCACGTTCGATTGCAGCGACAGCAGCAAACAAGGGATTCTTAACTGCTGCAACCGATCTGGATGTAGAATACAAGGGACAGAAATATTTCTTCGACAAGAAGATTTACGATAACCGTGTTTATAATGGATGGGGACATCCACAGCCAGAGCAGGAGATCAAGTTTGGACCAAACATCAAAGACTGGCCAGAGATGGTGGCACTGACAGACAATCTGATGCTCAAGGTAGCTTCAGTCATTCATGATCCGGTTACAACGACGGATGAGCTGATCCCTTCCGGTGAGACATCCTCTTATCGTTCAAACCCACTTGGACTTGCAGAGTTTACATTGTCCCGTAAGGACCCGGAGTATGTAGGCAGAGCAAAGGCAATCCAGAAGGTGGAACGTGTACGTGAAGCTGGCGAGTGCATGGGCGAAGCAGATCCGAATATGAAGACAGCTATGCACAAGGTAAAGGAAATGTTCCCGGATGCATGTGGTTCAAACACAGGTGTCGGAAGTACGATCTTTGCAGTGAAGCCGGGCGATGGTTCTGCCCGTGAGCAGGCGGCATCCTGCCAGAAGGTACTTGGCGGCTGGGCAAATATTGCCAAGGAGTATGCGACAAAGCGTTATCGTTCAAACCTGATTAACTGGGGTATGCTTCCGTTTGTCATGGATGAAGATTATGACTTCGATGTGGATGATTATGTATTCATTCCGGGTGTTGCACAGGCAATCCGCAACAAGGATGAGATCATCAAGGCATACGTTGTAAATAAGGATATGAAGGAGTTGTCTTTGAAACTGGGCGACCTGACAGATGATGAGAGAGATATCATTTTGGCTGGATGTCTGATCAACTACTATAAGACACACTAATCAGATATATTCATTTAAACCTTTACACATGGTTTTCAATACTATATAATATACGCATTAGGAGCGTATATTATATGGATATTGAAAAGGACAGTCTGAAAAAACAAATACGGGAAATGACGCAGCTTGGCTATATTGCACCGGAGGATCTTCCTTCGATTGAGCTTTATATGGATCAGGTGACGACGTTCATGGATAAATATCTTTCGCAGAACAAACGGTATGAGGAAGATAAGACGCTGACGAAAACGATGATCAACAACTACACGAAGAACAATCTGCTCCCGCCGCCAGAGAAAAAGCGGTATACGAAGGAGCATCTGATTCTGCTGATCTATATCTATTATCTGAAAAATGTGATATCGATCAGTGATATTCAGATCATGCTGAAGCCGTTGATCGATCATTATTTTGAGAATCCGGATGCACCACACAGCTTAGAAGAGATTTATGCAAGTCTTTACAAGTTAGAACAGCATCAGCATTTCCGGGTGGAAAATAGTGTCGTG
>CAVCCL010000349.1:0-2184 GCA_963600665.1 Bifidobacterium catenulatum
TCCAGCACCTGGAACTCATCCGTTGCTGTGTCCATATCAACAGCCTCTCTTGGATCATCTTCTGGAACCAGAGCAAGCTTACCTGGTGGCTTTACCACATACTCTCCCAGGATTTCAGCAAATTTCTTCTTGCCCATCATCTTCTCAAATTCGCTAAGAGTGATAAGCTGCTGCTTATAGAGATCCGTGTAGCCATTCTCCATAGCTGTCTGAACCACAGCCTTGGTATCTGTGAACACCCTCTTGCTTCTGCCTTCCACCACCTTGTAGCCCTTAATCTCTACTCCATGGTTAATCGCCTCGGATGATACAAAAGCAAAAACAGAATCAATCCAAGAGCTAATACGATTGAGAGTCGGCAGGATTTCCTCTAGCTCAGATAGCGGAACTAATCCCGGCTGCTTGAACACAGGAGTCGCTGTGTCCGGCTCATATGGTGCTGTCATATCAGATTCTTCTACAGCTACAGCACCATTCTCAGCAGCCACAGCATCTTCTCTAGGAGCCGCCCTGGTATCCTCCATGAAGGCTCCATCACTCATACTATCCAGATCAAGGAACTCCTCGCGGCATAAATTCATCGCCTCGTTCTTACAAGCCTGACACATCGGCTTTGCCCGACAAAAAAAGCACCATTCTCCGGCTTTTTGTTCACCTTTTCCCTCGTAAGCCAGCTTTGCTGTAGGCTTGATGCTCTCGCCCCATTCGACGAGCTCATCCTTAGAAAGAGTAAAGCTGCTGATATTCTGGACATTTGGCTGTACGATGCTTAAAGTTACCTCCTGCACATCAAACAGGCTGTCATACATGTGAAGTGCTCCCAAGCCATACAGCATCAGCTGGCTGTTGTGGTCGGCATTCACAAGATGATGACCATTCTTATAATCGATGACATGAAGTTTCCCCTTAGCCAATATCAGACAGTCTCCTGTGCCATACCCCTGTGGAACAATGTTAGAAAAGTCCAGCCGTTCCTCTACAAGAACCAAAGGCACCAAGCCTTCATGCTCCATCTTCCCAGCAGCCTCAGCCACAAACTCTCTGTAGGTCTCGGCGTTGTTTAATGCCTCCTCCGTGTAATATTCAGACTGTGGCATCTTTACTCGCTCGTGCAGATCCTTTCGTACTAGGTACTCACAGAATTCATGCACCGCGGTTCCCATCTCGGCATACACAGATGACTCATTCGGAAACTGTGCCTCAAGCCTTGCTGAAGGATTACAGTTCAGCCATCTATAAGCACCGGATGCTGATAAAATCGCATGTGCTCGTGAGGCATGGTCAAGCTCATCTGGTGAACTCTTTTCTTTGCTATTACCCAACATCGTTCGGTCCCTCCCTTCCATAAAAATTCTCATAGGCAGCGTTATAAGCTTTTGCTGCCTCTACTTCATCATTGAAATAACCCAGTGATCGTCTTTTTCCGTCCAAGGTTATCCTCGCTACCCACTTACCTGATTTTCGCAAAGTCACTCCACGGTAAATAGATTTACAGCCTTTCCCCTTCAAATGACGCAAGCTACGGTAGTCAACCTCATCGATCTCATTAAGAACCGCATATTCACCCCACATCCGTCGAGCGTAATCATTGTAAGCACTGGCTGCAGCTATCTCCGTTTCATAGCTACCCAGAGATATCTGCTTACCGTCTTTCCTGATTGCTGCTTCCCACCAGCCCGTTTTCTTGCTTCTAATTACGCCCTTATACTGTGATTTGCTGTTAGAAAAGCACCTGCGATTAGCATTATTCTGAGATCGTGTTACAACACGCAGATTACATCTACGATTGTCCAGCTTATTTCTATTGATGTGATCTATGAACATTCCATCTGGACACGGAAGAATAATGTGGCTCATATGAACTGCATAACTCTTCCGCGTTTTCGGATTATATTTATATGCTTGGACATAACCGCAGTGGAACCGCCATTTGTATGGTGCAACCTTCTCCGTGTCATCTGCATCTATAATGGTTGATCTGCCTTTCCCCAGTGGGATTTCTACAGTCATTCCGACATCTGACCACCTCCCTTAAATAGCCGAGAGGTCAGTCAAGAATGCCTCGTACTTGGATGGATGCAGATCTCCCACCCTTGCCACCTCGTAGGTCTTTAGAATCGCACCGATCTTTTCATTGTTTTTGCGGTTCTGCTTAATCTTCTGCACGATGATCTTTGTGATGTC
>CAVCCL010000350.1:0-2179 GCA_963600665.1 Bifidobacterium catenulatum
CATCCACTATGTCTCATACCGCACCTGTGATCAGGAGATAAGGGACCGGGTCTACGATATAGGCATGTGCATCGAGCGTCCCGAAAATGCCGATCTGAAAAGGCTCTGCTCCTTCAAGAGAGAGTATTCCCTTTATGTCGGAGAGAATCATCCGCTGGCAGACCGTGACTTCGTGACTATCAGTGATTTAAGGGACTACACCTTTTTGTTCTTCAACAGAAATGATATCTGCACCACATACCTGATTCAGCACGGGATCGAGTCCAACAGGCTTGCATTCCTCGATACGACCAATCCCGGCGCCAATGCCATACTTGCCTCGGGAGCTATGATCCGTATAGCGGCCAATGATGCCGAAAAGGCCTTAAACGACGCGCACGGGCTCTACAAGGGCTGTGTACGCATACCGTTCAGGCCGGGCATATTCTTTACAACAGCATTCATGTATCGTGACGAGCCGTACCAGAATGCGCTTCTCTCCCAGCTGATTGAATATATCCGGCAGAAGCTGCCGGACTTTATAACTGATTAGCATATAACGCAGGGCACCGCACTATTGATTTTTACCAATAGCGCGGTGCCCTGTTAACTGTCACTGCTCACCGTATTCTCAATACCACTCTGCGAATCTGTAGTCACCGCGGGCGGGTCTTGATACGACGCCTGCCACATAGTCATGATATCCTGATGAGTTGAGATCCTCGCAGATCGGAATATCATATGCCTTCTCATTCATGATTGTGACAATCTTTGCGAACAGCTCTCTTCTCTCCGGTCCGTCCGGTGTGATATCGGCCTGTGCCCACAGACCGTTCCACTCGGGATCATCGATCATGGTAGCTGCCTGACCCATCTCCTTGAGATAGTTATTGTCCAGCTGTGAGCGCGAGGAGATGCAGTCCATAGCTGTCGAGGTCTGAACCACCATGAATGCATGCCATCCCTCAAGCGTCTTTCCGAGTGCGTTGTTGGTAGCCCCGTCCAGAACCTTGACGGTACACTGAACCCCCGCCGTGATCAGCGCGCCCTGAAGTATGACAGCCGCCTGCTCCGCCTTGGTGCCCTGCTGGCATCTGATGATGAATTCCTCACCATTGTATCCGGCATCCTTCAGATACTGCTTTGCGGCATCGATGCTGTACTCGATAGGCTTCGTATATGTGCCCTCGTCCGGATATCCTGTATAGTACTTGCAGGCAACCATATCCGCAGGCTGTGAATATCCGTTATAGATAGCCATGATATAGTCATCACGGTTGACCGATGCAGCGACGGCCTTTCTGAAGTTCTCGTTCTTCATCAGATCCGACTGAAGGTTGAACTGAAGATTCAGAACCGAATTGGATGATGCGGCCTCAAACTTGATGGAGCCGTTCGGATCCAGCTTGAGAAGTCCGTCAAGAGACGCATTGGTCAGTACATCTATCTCTCCGTTCTCAAGTGCCAGCATCTGGGTATTGGCATCCGTCAGGAACTTCAGAGTTATCTTCTCATATACAGGCTTGTCTCCGTAGTAGTAGGGATTGATCTCATATGTCTGATAGCTGGTCTTGAAGTAGTCCGTCAGCATATAGGGCCCGGTTCCGACGGGATGAGCATAGTACTCTTCGAGTCCTATCTCCTCATACAGCGACTTGTCCATGAAGCATATCGCTCTTGACGCGAGTCCCGCCTTGAGAGCCTGATTGTTCACCTGTGAGAAATGCATGGTGACCTGCCAGTCTCCCGTCTGCTCGATGGACTCAAGATTCAGGAAATAGCTGCTGAGCCTTCTCTCCTTTGTCGGATCCGGATTAGCCTCGGTCTCCTGTGAATGAGTTCCCTTGTCAAGTGACCAGAGTATATCCTCCATCAGAAGAGGCTCGCCGGTGCAGAACTTTATGTCATCGCGAAAATCTATGATATAGTCCAGACCGTCCTCAGAGATCGTGATGCTCTTGGCCGTCCTCGGTTCTATGCTTCCGTCCGGCATCAGTGTATAGCAGTTCTCATATATGTTCTGGGTCATGATGTTGTCATCATTGGAGTTGCCTCCGTATACGGAGTTGAACGGGACAAATGCGTCCGGCTCTGTAGGAGATCCTACTACAAGCTCCTTCTTCTTGTCCTTCGCTATCTCAGCTCTCTCCTGTGAATGAGTTCCCTTGTCAAGTGACCAGAGTATATCCTCCATCAGAAG
>CAVCCL010000351.1:0-2148 GCA_963600665.1 Bifidobacterium catenulatum
GCACCAGGCATGAAACCAATCTCAAGCTCATGAATACTATTAAGCTTCGTGTAAGTTCTTGCGTTCTCACCCCAGTTCTGTTGGTTTCCATCTTTATCACACCAGAAGCCGGCATATGTTCCACCACAATTGTCAGTATAGCTACAATTACCATCGGTCTGTCTCAATCGCATAGTAATCTTGCCCTCGGGAATGCCACCTTCGCAATCAGAACTCTTCACCAATTTTGCAGGGATTTCATCAGGTGTCAAGCAGAAAGCATAGCAGATAGAAGCACCGCTGAGATATGCCAAGTCATACGTTGCATAGGCATAGCTTGAGTTTGCGTCACCATGAACAGTTACTGTCAAATCTGTATCCTGAGGCTTTGAGTTAGGATCGATGACTACATCAATGTACTCATTGTAGCTATCCACGTCGGTACCAGTTACCGTGATAGCATATGGCCACTGCTCATCATCAGACTCATCATCATTCCACTCATGACGGTCGTAAGTAGTAGGAGCTGCCTGAATCACGAAATAGAGTTCTGTGGAACCAGCAGGAACTTCATAAGAAGCTGTGCCATTGGCACCCTTAGACATTTCTGAGTAAACTGGCTTTCCATTTACAATGGCGACATAACCATAACGATAGTCAGAGTTCTTGTTGTCTTGCGCATTGTAAGTCTTGGTTGTTCCAGTCACCTTGCTATCGCCATCTAACATTTCTCCCTTGTCACCCTTAGCAAGAGCTGAACCAGGAGTAATAGCATCCACCTTAATAGAAACGGTCTTGCCAGGAGCGTTCTTCAACTTAATAACGTTGAAACCAGTAGTACCAGGGCAACTTGCGTAACCTACCTGATATTTCAAATCACCCACCTTGTAAAGACTTGTGGTATATGCTCCCTTCACAGCATCAGGAACAGTCACAGGATTCTTGTCATTATTGGCAAACTTCAAGTCATAGTATACCATGTGAGAAGCATAGTAATACATATCTTCGTAAAGAGTGTTCAGGTCGTTGTTGCAGAACAACCGCTCGTATGTCTGCAAAGGATCCTCTGGATACTGGGATTCACGCCAGATACTACCAAAGGCACTGATACCATGTTTCTCTACCCAAACATGCTGCAACCAATAACTTGCATAACGCATCCACTCATGGTTGAAATGACGGTGATAGTTTTTCTTCCATACATCGAGATGATAGCCAAACATTTCATCTGGATAATCGAGCTGAGCCTGCCACTGAGCGCACTGCTCCCAGAAAGCGCAACCACCAGCACCATCAGGTCCGAATCCGTAACGGAAGCCATGGTGCAAGTCATCAGCAGCTCCCTCCATATTCACCTTATCAGCATAAACCTGATACTGGAAAGAATGACCAATCTCATGACCGATGGTAGAACCTACAGGCTGACAAGTGGAAGGATTTACCCAAAGGGCACCTATCTTATTGTCATATCCAGATCCTGTGGCGAGCCAATCTTTCTGGTAAATCAAATAAATCTGCATTTTATAGTTGTCAAGCATAGAGGAGCCCTGACCGACCTTGGCCATACCCAAGGTATTCACATTTGTATCATAGAAATGCTCAGCCTTTGCCAAGAGGTCATCTATGTCTACGCGCATACTTGCATCAACAGATTCTGCATTGGGATCATCTCCGAACTCTGGGCTCCAGAACACAAAGAAATGGTCGCTCTGCTTCATACGATGCCAAGAATAGTACGAATCTTGACGAAGCATATATTCAGCACCATTCTCAAAATGAGGATTGCTCTTTGCAGGACAAATATACTTGCTGTAATCCTTTATGTCCGCAGCATTGAGGATGACGACCTTATAATTCTGTGCAATGGTAATGGTCTTGGTAGTACCCTTCTCAGTCGTAATTGTAAGAGTAACTTGGCGTGAATTCTTCAGGTCTTCGTTAGCGTCCAACTTCACCTTTACAGACAAGTTTTCGCCAGCATCGCCACTTTCAGGTGAGACCGATGCCCAAGATGGAGCATCATCACCCGACTTCAAAGAAGCCGTCCAGGCTTGGTCAGAAGAGAAGGGAATATCGATTTCCTGTGCGTCAGCCTCCAAGTTATAATCAGAGTTTCCAAACGCAACCGTACCCTTATAACGAGGGTCATAGTCAGCCACCGTCTTAGAC
>CAVCCL010000352.1:0-581 GCA_963600665.1 Bifidobacterium catenulatum
TACTGTATAAATTGGATATCCTGATAAGATTTATGAGATCCGGGATTCGCTCTCCACATTCATAGTGCGAGTAGGCGGAGACGGACACCTTCAAAATAGCGGCTATTTCCTGCTGCCTTTTGCCGTGGCTGCGCCTCAGAGACTTCAGTGCGCCGCCTATCACTGCGCAGTTAAAATCCTGATCGGATGAATCGTCTTCATACACCGACGGATCAATGTTGCGTTCTTTTCTTTTTTTCATATTTTCCTGTTTTTCTCCTTGAAAATAATATTTGCTGTAATTGGTGGGTATAATACTGGATCTACAGTCTGGAATTTTTAGATGCTAGATTTGCCACAAATGTGTCTATCAGTTGACGGTCACTGTCGTTTAGAGATCTGTAATTGCCCAGCATGTCTGCTGTGCTCTGGTTAGATTCTATGGCGGTCATGTATGAATTGTCCTCCATGACGATCTGCAGTGGCTTTGGATGTCCCTGCATGTATCTTGATGACAGGGTGTATGCGTATAGAAAATCGTGGTCGAGAAGCTCTGACAGCTTTATGGCCTGTTCTATATTAGGGATGTTTCTCCCTTCCTC
>CAVCCL010000352.1:591-2143 GCA_963600665.1 Bifidobacterium catenulatum
ATCCTGCTGTGTGAGTCCTGCCTTCTGTCTGAAGTATCTGAGAAGGGCAGGGAGTGGATTGGATGAATGTGGTTTCATGTTTCACCTCCTTTGAATGTTTTTCTGCATTGTACACAAAAATAGTCCGTTGTAAATCAAAATGTAATAAAAAGTGTTATTTGATGTAATAATTAATCACATGTGGGATGGAGAGTATGATATAATTATCTGAAAAAACAATCGGAGGTTACCAAAATGAGTCTTGCAGATGATCTCTTTATAAACATGTGTAAAGATATAATCGATAATGGATATAGTACGGAGGGGGAGAAGGTCAGACCAAAGTGGGAGGATGGAACATATGCATACACCATAAAGCGGTTTGGCGTAGTCAACAGATATGATCTGTCAAAGGAATTCCCTGCGATAACACTTAGAAAGACATATGTAAAATCAGCCATAGATGAGCTCCTCTGGATATGGCAGAAGAAGTCGAACAACGTTCACGATCTCAAGAGCCATATATGGGACAGTTGGGCAGATGAGGATGGCTCCATAGGAAAAGCATATGGATATCAGCTTGGTGTAAAGCATAAATATAAAGAGGGCATGATGGATCAGGTGGACAGACTGATATATGACCTTAAGAATAACCCATACAGCAGAAGAATGCTCACTAACATATATGTTCATCAGGATTTGAGTGAGATGAATCTGTATCCGTGCGCGTACAGCATGACATTCAATGTAACAGGGGACAGGCTCAACGCTATACTGAATCAGAGATCCCAGGATGTGCTTGCGGCCAACAACTGGAATGTTGTCCAGTATGCGGTACTGGTACATATGCTTGCCCAGGTCACGGGCTTTAAGCCGGGAGAACTGGTACATGTGATCGCGGATGCGCACATATATGACAGACATATACCGATAGTCAAGGAGCTGATAACAAGACCTACACATCCTGCTCCAAAGTTCTATATGAATCCGGATGTCAAAGATTTCTATGACTTTACTCTGGATGATTTCAGGATAGAAGACTATGAGACAGGACCACAGATTAAGAATATTCCTATTGCGATATAAGACTATGGAGCATGGAATGGGAAGTATACAGATGGAGGACATATGAAGTTTATTGCAGCGGTAGATAAGAATTGGGCTATTGGAAATAAAGGCAGATTACTGATAAGGATATCGGAGGATCAGAGGAATTTCAGACAGACCACGATGGGGCATGTCGTTGTTCTCGGAAGGAAGACTCTGGAGGAGTTCCCGGGCGGAAGACCGCTCAAGGGAAGGACAAACATAATTCTCAGCAGAAATCCTGAATATGCAGTTGAGGATGCGGTGGTTGTCCACTCAATGGACGAACTGTTTACAGAACTGGCAAAATATGACACGGATGACATTTTTGTCATAGGCGGACAGACTATCTACGATGAGCTAATACCATATTGTGATGAGGCGGTAATCACCAAAATAGACAGGGAATTTGAGGCTGATGCCTTCATTTCGAATCTCGACAAACTGGACAACTGGGATGTGACGGATGAGAGACCGGGTGAGGATG
>CAVCCL010000353.1:0-2140 GCA_963600665.1 Bifidobacterium catenulatum
GTGCATAGCATTCACTTCCATTTATTACAGTACGATTCTCTTGTACCCAATTGTTGCCCTCTCTGCGATATACAGACAGTCCCGACAATTCTTCCGTTGCAGAGCTACTCTGTCCTTCCACATAATCTGAACCGGCAAATCTTCCATCCGCATTTTTATCTACAAATAGCTTGCAATCATACGTTGTAGATGTCGGAGAGATAGCCGAATCATTTGTCATGATAAAAATATATTGTAGCTGGTAAACACCATCCACTGCCTGCAAATAATTTGTATTCAGCGTACCTTGCGTAGTATTTCCCGAATGAATCTCCTGCGGTATATATGTTTCTCCAAGGTTCGTTACCCAGTTCACAGACAGCTTAGACAGATTCAAGTAATTGCAGAATGTATTTCTCCTCTGCTGTAATTTCGCATCGTCTGTATCACTCTCATCGGCTTCTGCAAGCTGCTTTTCTGTAAAAACATTTTTCTGCCAATAATCATCATCCAACGCAAACTCAACGAGCTGATAATAATAGGAATTCACATCTAACGTATCAGCCGGTTTCCGTTTCGCAGTATCTACCAGATCGTCCGATATAATCAGCGGATATCCGGCTTTAATATACTGTCTAAACTCTTCGTACCTGGTAGAATTCATATCATTGCCGGGAACTCGGTATGTGTTGGTCTCGCCTGTTTGTTTCTTAGCATCTTTAAGATCGTCATCTAAGAGTCTCGATCGAAAACGATTCTTGCCTGAATCAGACTCATTAGAGTAATCAAAGGAATCCCCAATATGCATATAAATCAAACCATTCATGTTTGTATCATTATATACAGTTTTTCCATTCGTATCGGTATTCATCATTCCGGTACGACTTCCGAGATAGATCAGATCATATGTAGCATTCAGGTCCTCGATCTTGCCGATGAATTCCTCCGTAGACATATTAACAACGTCAACATTCAACTTCGATGAATCCGTTACACCTGCGATGCTTCTGACAAAGCTCTGGAGCTTCAGTTTTGTAGTATCGTTATAGTCGTAACAGGGCTCCAAATCCAGCACTGTCAATTTCGATTTCACCATAACTCTGTGAAGATACCAGTTTAAAATATATCTGGTCACGGAAGCTTTGGAGATCTCTTCTTCTAGAAGATCTGTTTGGGAACTGCTGTCTTTCTGCAACAGGAAATTTTCGTATTTAATTTCCTGTAAGACCGCATTATATACCCATGCATTATCCTTGTTGTTTCTCGTCGAAATATCGGTCAGGTAATCTGACGCTACATAATTTGACTTTTCATCATTATTGAGATAAACATTATCTGTCAGAAAATCCTTAAGGGTACTCAGGTTATAGGTATTCGCTGTAGTTTCAGCAACTCCCTGCTCGACAGCAAAGTTCTGCATCAGTATGTTTACTTTATTCTCACAAGCTGATTCTTTGATTGCGCTGGTTGCAGAGTTCCAATAATTCAGCCCTTCTTCTGCCAGAGCATTATAAACCTCTGCATCGGATACCAGAAGCAAAGTCTGTGCCAAGCGAACCATGGTAGTATTTTGAGCACTTTTATTACTGTCGTAAAAATTATAATCCATCACTACCGGTACACGAATCGCATTATTACGATTCTGTGCCGCGTCTGTGTCATTTTGGATACCAAACGCCAGTCTGGCAACCGCATTCGCCATCTGCCATGCAGCATTGTCCTCAGGAACTGTTGCTGTCGCATCCGGCTGTGCCCCTGCATAATCTCCCTGACCGGACAGATAGATCATATCAATATCAGTCAAAGTTATCCCATAGTCTGTCCCGTTCATTACCAGATCAGCCAATTCTCCCGGAGTAAGTGTTGTCACACTGATCTTCATTTGCGCAGCATCTTCCTCCGACAGATTCAGCACTTTTGTCTTAAACCATTCGTGATTAACAATGCCTCCGTTATATCTGACGGTTCCGATACTATCTTCCATGACATTGCTGATAAAATCATATGTCTGGGTACTGTCGAACCCTGCTTCACCGGCTACTATTACTTGCGTACTGCCTTCCTGAGTCATTTTGTACAGACCGGTATCACTGACGCTGTAATTGTCTGTCAGGCTCCAGTCTCCGTCCGGTCCAACCACAGCACGGGATACATAATATTC
>CAVCCL010000354.1:0-2132 GCA_963600665.1 Bifidobacterium catenulatum
ATATAAAGTGCTTTGGCGAAGACAATCCCATCATGGGGAGAAGTCCCAGCTTGATGGAGAATATCATTATCAAAAGCATTGCCAGAAAGAAAGCCGGCATAGATGTGATTGTAAGAGATATTGCCAGAATCACATTGTCCATCAGAGAGTATTGCTTGATCGCTGATACTACTCCTATCGGAAGACCGATGAGAACGGCCACGCTTATGCTTAGTGTCGCCAGAGTCAGGGTGTACGGGAGACGCGCTATGATCTCATCAAATACGGGGAGATTGGATGTGTAGCTGTTTCCCAGATCGCCGTGAAGCGCATCAAGTATGTATCTGGCAAAACGAAGGAAAAACGGATCGTTCAATCCCATCTCCTCACGAAGTGCCTCCTGAGCTTCTATAGGAGCCCCCTCTCCAAGTATCATCATGACCGGATCACCTGGTGTCAGCTCCATAATTGCGTAGATGATGAAGACCACTCCTATGATAACCGGAATCATCATCATCAATCGTTTTCCTATATATTTGATCATAGATATCCTTTCCACAATCAAAACAGCCGTTTTCCGGTTTCACTTACACGAAAGCCGGACACCCAGCGGATATCCGGCTAAACACTGGCTGTTCAATGTGACTGTTTATGTCATCCAGCAATTATTCCTCTACAAGATATGCGTTTGCCCATACATTGCGCTCCAGCGGATGGAATGTCCAACCCTTGACATTTTTGCTGATAACTATCGGATTTACACCTGTGTACAGCGGAATTACAGGAACATCCTCCTTGATCATCTCATAGCACTGGCGGAATATCTCGTTGCGCTTTGTCTGATCTGTCTCGATGGTCGCTTCCTCAACCAGCTTGTCAAATTCAGGATTCTGATATCCGGAATAGTTGTTGCCGCCTCCGATCATCGCTGTTGTAAGTCTGCGGCGAAGCAGATACTCCGCGTCATTTACAACATGATTTGTCATACGCAGGGATGCTACAAACTGACGGTTGCCGGATACAGTATCGATCCATACTGAGCGCTGAAGCTTCTCAAATGTTACATTGATTCCGACCTTTGCAAGCTGAGCCTGCATGATCTCTGCCGGAGCCATGTATGTATCAGAGCTGTCCTGTGTGAACACCACATCGATTCCATCAGGATATCCTGCTGCTGCCAGGCATTCCTTCGCCTTTTCAAGATCCTGCTCATACCATTCAAAGTCGGATAAGTATCCGGTTGCACCGGTCGCGCACCAGCAGTTGTCAACCACGCCGTAGCCGTCAGCACCGCCCTTGAGTATCTCCTCACGGTTGATTGCATACGCAACAGCTTTTCTCAGATTCACATCCGTGAACGGGCCATCCGTTGTATTGAAGGTGATATCATACAGTCCGAAGCCTCTTTCCTCGGTCTTTGACTGCATGTTCGGCAGTTCCTCAAGGTGCTTTATATCTGCCTTGCTGAGACCGTAGTAGTAATCAACCTCTCCTGACTCGAGTGCCATCGCACCTGCAGAGGCATCAGCAATGAGTGTCCACTCGATATACTTCATCTTGGGTGTGCCGCGATAATAGTCATCGAAGCGTTCAAACTTCAGCTTGTTTCCGCTCTGCCAGCTTACCAGCTTATAAGCTCCGCAGCCCACGGGCTCGCGTCCGAAGTCCTTGCCCGCCGCCTCGCACTCTTCAACGGCTCTCTGACTTACCATAGCATATGCCGGGTTTGTCATGATCTCCAGAAACGGTGCATATGCATACTTCAGAACTGCCTTCACATGAGTATCGTCCACCTTCTCGAAATGATCCATGCAGCCATTCGTCTGTGCGGTAAATGAGGAAGCGATAGCCCTGTTAAGGGAATAAACTACATCATCTGCCGTCAGAGTGTCGCCGTTATGGAACTTCACGCCCTCTCTTATGGTAAATGTATACTCAAGGCCATCGTCGCTGATAACCCACTCTGTGGCAACAGCCGGCTCATACTCCTGTGTCTCCCAGTTAAAGTAAACCAGCGGGTCTGAAACATTGTACATAAATGACCATGTAACCATATCCTTTGTCTGAGCCGGATCCAGCGATGTCGGCTCGGATTTTCCGGACAGCTTCAGTGTATCGCGGCTGCTGAGCTTTTCCTCACCCTCGCTTGCCGC
>CAVCCL010000355.1:0-2120 GCA_963600665.1 Bifidobacterium catenulatum
TCTATATTCTGTTCGCCGTCTGGGATTTCCCGCTGTATCTAATCAGCCGCTTCACTTCTGTCGATGTGTTCCAGTGTCTCAGCTGCATGCTGTGGATTAAGACCATGTTGCTCGTTTTCTCCTGCCTGTTCGCAAGTGCCCTGTATCGCTTGGCCCGAACCATCGGATTAACAGAGGAAAATGCTCTTCTTGCCTGCATCCTCTTCTATAGCTCAAACCTGTTCATGACCTCCATCGTGATACTTAGTGCCTACGACATTACCGCACTCTATTTCACCATTCTGGGGGTCAACTGCTGGATCAAGAATGATCACAGAGGCTTCGTCCTGAATTTCATGCTTGCCATTCCACTGAAGCTATTCGCCCTCCTCATCTTCCTGCCGCTGCTCCTTCTGCGTCAGAAGAACATCTGGAAAATCATCGGTAGCTGCATTCTGTCTGTATTGCCCATCCTGATCTTCCGCATCCTGATTCCCTGCTCAGGGAATGGTGTTGGACTACGGCTCACTGATATGCTGCACAGTACTGACCTCAGTAATCTGGCACTGCTGTACGCCATCACATACCACGCAGACATGGTGCTGGGTGAAATTTATTACTCGGTAGCCGGGCTCGGCATCCTCATGGCAGTGTGCTACTTTATCCATCTGGAGACGCAGCAGCAGATCATCGAATGGGGCATCTATGTGTGCTTTGTCTCCTACGCAGTCTTGTTCATGACATGCGTATCCCATCCCTACTGGATCATCATCCTTACACCTTTTACAACTCTCCTAATGACCATAAACCGAAGGTATCTCCATATCAATCTAATTCTGGATATGTTAGGTACGTGGGGAATACTGCTCGCTCAGCTCTTCTATTTCCCCTGGTGCTTTGGGAATGCGATGGTTACCAACATGTTCTGGAGCAAACTTCTTGGTCGAGATATCAAGGTTTTTGAACAATTCAATCCTGTTACTCTGCTGTCCAAATATGCTAGTGCCGAATCCATTGAAAAGCTTTCGACAGGTGCTAAGGGTATGGGCAGCACAGTATTCCTCACCTGCATGATCATGATGATTCTGTTCAATTGTCCCTACGTGCAGCATCGTCTCCAAAAGAGCTCCAGTGGGCAGCTACTCATACATTCTGACGGAACAACCGAACATTGGGTCATTGCCTTCCGCACACTGTCCTCTCTTGCACTCGGAATTCTGCCGTTAACCATGTACGTTCTATGGCTCACCCTATAATCACGATTCTCGGTGGCCGCTCAGCCACCGCAGCTGAATTCCATCTCCTGTATGAACCACCGCATAAAGTCTTCCACCGCCTATAGCTTCATTTGACTCGAATAGCTCCTGATATTTTTCAGCAGAGCTATCCGAGATCAACTGGATGTACACGTAATTATAATTCCCATCGAGCAGTATCTCCTCCAATTCCTCCTCTGTTTCTTCCATCTCCGGCTTCAAACCGCCTTGAATGAATTCGTAGGACGTGAACTGGCTGGTTGCAGGACAGATATAGTTATAAAAAGCTCTGTCAGCCATGATATAGTCATCATGTTCGTCAATAAAAAAAACGTGATCATTCGATGTCAGTGTAATATTATTCCTTTCAAACTCATTAAATTCCAACGACCTTGGCTTATTGACTATAAAATAATTGGTTTTCTCCTCATTTGAAAAGGCATGCGTTGCAAGCATCATTACCGTCAATGCAACAGCGGTATAGGTAAACTCCATCTCCAGAACAATGTATAGAATCATTCCGTACAGTGGAGTGAGGAGTGGAAGGAAATACCGAATATTCAATCCGGTCAGACCTCCATTAGATGGCCCGATAGACACGATTTCCAGATACCAGATGATCAGTAAATAGCCTACCACCCCAATGGCGTAAGACATACAGGCAACTCCCATATGCCATCCATTTCTTGTTCCAGCGAAAGCTTCTATGCTGAAAACACTCTTCCACTTTGTAACGACAGTAATCAATCCAGCAATGATCAGGATGTCGATTACACTTTCTATAAAAGATGGTTGTGAGTATGTTGTCACAACCTCAATCACATACTTTAAATGAACTAAGCTTTCTTCATAATGATTGAAAACAAAAATCCCCCCTAGTACAAG
>CAVCCL010000356.1:0-2101 GCA_963600665.1 Bifidobacterium catenulatum
GGCATGTAGGGCATTCGATATCCATATATTCCGTCATATCTTCATCAGCCGATGTCTGCATCGAGAGCAGACCTGCCAGCATCTTTGCTATAGGAAAGTCCTCCAGAAGCGGGTTGTTCGGGATATTCAGTGAGCTCGCACACTTCATGCAATAGTGATGAGTCCGTACCTCTCCGTTTGACATCTCGGTCAGCAGAACATTGGCCTCCCTTATCTTGCATTTTTCACACAGCATTTATATCACCCCCGTGATCGTCATCTTATTCTATATCCTTTTCAAATGAATCATACAGCTGATCTATCAGATTATGCGCATCGTTTCGGTTAACCCCGTTGCATATGCCTCTGGCGACTACAACAGCAAGCTCCTTCTTCATTCTGTTCAGCACCTTGACCTTGTCCGCACTTACCGCAATGACCGCCCCCTTGCGCCGATCCAGTTTTATGAAGCCCTCCTGCCTCAATATCGAATAAGCCTTGTTGACAGTATGCATATTTATTCCTATATCCTCAGCCATCTTACGCACGGACGGAAGCGGATCGCCCTCACTTATCCTGTTCTGAGCGATCCCTATGATGATCTGATTGCACATCTGAGTATAGATAGCCTCTTCGCTGTTGAAGTCTATATATAGTTCCATATCTACCTCTGTATTATCACGATTCTTTGTTCTATAAATTGTATAACAGGCATTCGGGTATGTCAACATGAGCCCGAACGGCTCCCGCCTGACTGCCGCGTCAGGCCTCCCGATGATCCTTCGCCGCTTTCATATGCGCCGGATGCGTCTGCACGCAGCAGCGCAGCCGGTACAGTCCCAGCGGCACAGATATCATGGCTATGATATATATCAGTCTCAGTTGATGCATTTCTCTTGGGAAATACAGGTAATAGATATCGTTATGGTACGCATTAAAATCAAAATTCCCGAATATTCTCCCCGTTCCGGCGAGCATGCCGTAGATGCTGTTTATGATAAACAGCACCGGCATATGATGCATGACCACGGGATATGTATGCCTCCCGACATATTCGATGAGCCGCCCTCTTGCCGACGGTTCCAGTATCCGCGATATTCTCAGCCAGAAGGCGATGCCGTTGAAGGTGATGATAAATGTCACGGCATATCCCGGAAATCCGGTGCATCTCGCCAGAGAATATATCCTGTTATTGCCGGTCAGAGTAAGAATGACAGCCGTCAGAAGACATATCGACAGGTACAGCCATGTCGGCGCGGTATCCAGTCTCTCCAGGTCTGTCCTGTACAGCCTTCCGGCAGAAAAGAACGGCAGCATGAACAGCAGCCTCGACAGCATGAGAAGACATCCGCTCCTGTCGGTATAAAGCCCTATCGCTATGCCTGCACAGCCCGCGGCGATACAGACCGCAATCGAAGCTGCCTTCCCGATCCGGCTCAGTATATATCTGTCCAGAAGGCAGAAGAATATCTCCTCCAGGAAAAGAGCCGGAATAAACCATGCTGTATGGTTCAGTATAAATTGATATCCGTCGGTAAAGGGCGCTGCCAGCAGTGTATACAGACTTAAAGGCTCACCAAAGCCGAATCCCCTTGAGCGAAGCCATGCCGCGCACAGGCCGTATATGAGATTCCATATCAGATAAGGAACCATCAGCCTTTTGAACTTTCTTTTTAAAAAATGAACGGGACTTTCTTTCTCATCCGCAGAGTAAAAATATCCGGAGATGAAGACAAACATGGGCATATGAAAGGAGTAGTAAGGAATCAATCCGCCTATATCAAGCAGACTCGCACCGGCATGAGCATCTACCATCATAAATATGCCGATAACCTGCAGCACGCACATCCGCATGTTTGTAGATCCAGGCTTCGATATGACCTTCTTCTGACTGATATCAGTCTCCGGCATATTGTCCGGCATATCATCCGGAATCCGTGATCTCTCCGGTCCGCCCATGGTCTCCTCCCTTCTTCTCCTACGCCCGAGAGCCTGTCATGATGACAGGCTCCCGCTGATTTTAATCTTGGTTACAGTGTCAAAACTCTATCTCCCACGACATGCTCGTATGTCGGTGGGAGATAGAGTTTATGACACGCCTCTCAATGAGGATGAAGTGGGG
>CAVCCL010000357.1:0-2088 GCA_963600665.1 Bifidobacterium catenulatum
CCCGGAGCGATGGCATCTTTTTTATGTCATTACATTCGGCCATGTTTTTTACAGCATGCTATCACTTTACCATGGTAGAGTGATATAAGCAACAGCCTTTTATGTCCTTTTTCTTATACATTGGATCTGCGCATTCAGTTTGGAAACACCCTCGCCGGTGCCGCTGATTGACGGCATGCACGGCATACAAAAAGGCCGTGTGCTCAAAGCACACGGCCTGTGTATTCATGTCCTCACATATCTGTCAGTTTTTTGTCTTCAGAAAGTCAGGAATATTGATCTTCTGGATATCTCTGTTCGCTCTTCTGCGAGCCTGACTTGCCTGAGGTGCCTGACGGCTTTCCTCATCATCCAGATCGAGCGATGCAGGAAGGCTGCTGGCTATCCCTCCCGATGTTCTCGGAAGCGGAGCCGGACTGTCATCTCCGATGATATCCAGCTGCGGAGCCGGCTTGAATGTCGTCTGTCTCTGCGGCTGCACTGCCTTAGGCTCCTCCTGCTTCGCAGAGAAGTTCCTGATCACATTCTTGTCCTGCTTCAATATACTGTTGAGATTCGGACCCGCGATATGTCTGTCATCAAGTCCTGTAGCGATAACTGTAACCGTGATCTGATCCTGTCTGCTCTCATCCTCCATGGCACCGAAGATGATATTTGCATCCTCCGCTGCTCTCTCCTTGACATAGTCTGCAGCCTCATATGCCTCATACAGTCCTATATCTCCGGATACATTGATGATGATATTGGTTGCCCCGTCGATCGTAGTCTCAAGAAGCGGCGAAGAAACAGCCTGCTTTACAGCCTCGAGCGCCTTGTCATCACCGGACGCTGTTCCGATGCCGATATGAGCCACACCCTTGTCGCACATTACGGTCTGTACATCTGCAAAGTCCAGATTGATAAGCGCCGGAATATTGATCAGATCGGTGATGCCCGATACCGCCTGAACCAGTATGTCATCGGCCTTTCTGAAGGCGTCCTGAATGCCCGTTCTCTTATCCACCACCTGAAGCAGCTTATCATTCGGGATGACTATCAGACTGTCTACATTCTCCTTGAGCTTTTCTATGCCCTCGATGGCGTTCTTCATACGAAGCTTGCCCTCGAACTCAAACGGCTTCGTGACAACGCCCACAGTCAGTATACCCATCTCCTTGGCTATACCCGCTATGACAGGTGATGCTCCCGTACCTGTTCCGCCGCCCATTCCGCAGGTAACAAATACCATATTTACACCCTGAAGAGCGTTAACTATATCGTCGTGGCTCTCTTCTGCGGACTTTGCACCCACATCCGGGATGGAACCGCAGCCGAGTCCCCTCGCAGTTTTCTCTCCTATCTGCATAGTGGTCGGAGCATGGCTCTTGAGCAGCACCTGCTTGTCCGTATTGACCGCAAGAAAATCTACTCCCTCCACATCCATCTCTATCATTCTGTCTATTGCATTATTTCCTGCACCACCGACACCGATGACCAGAATCCTGACCAGGTTCTCTGTCGGTTCACTGTTGATTTCTATCAAGCTCAAGCTTTTTACCTCCGGAGGTCACATCCAAAAACAAAACAATCGCATATCGTGCTGACATGCCAATCTAAACTCTTGATTATAATAAACTTTCAGCCATGAATTGGCAACTGATTTAAGGCTCAATTTCGTTTAAAAGTATAGGCCGCATTATCGTTATTTTTATCATAGGTGTCAAGATACAAGGTTCCCGACATACCCTCCAGCTCGGGCAGCATATCCGCCAATTCTCTGATCTTTCCGTTCATATCACTATACGTGCCGAGCTTTACAATTATATCACCTATATATAGTGTCGCGTTCCTCGCATCGTCATAATTTATACAGTCGACGCCTATACTGTTCAATGAAAGCATCTGTGTGAGGTTGAGTATATTTTCAAATATTCTCGGATCCGCAACCGGAAGCTTCTGATACAGCACTATGCTTCCGAATTGCAGCCCCGTGATCCTCGGTATACCCTCGAGTGTCTCATAGGAGCTTTCGACCACTATACCGTCCTTGTCGAAATACATCCTGCTGCTCATGTATTCCACATATCCCACGACGCTTTTTTCATACAC
>CAVCCL010000358.1:0-2074 GCA_963600665.1 Bifidobacterium catenulatum
GCTCTTATCCGCAAATCTGTGGCTGGTGATATATTCGAACTGTCTCGTAGTTTGTTTGCAAACCGCCAGCCGGATATTCCCCAGTTTGGTCGTGTCAAAGACCGCATTGGTAAGCTGCTGAATAAGTATCTTGATGCAGATGCGAGGGCATTTCTTGAATATGGGTCAGCTAAAGACAAGCTGCGCTTATGGCGGGACGCACTATATGAAGTATTCCCGAAGGAAATATTTAAAGCGGCAGAAAAATATGGGCATCCTTTGACAGAAGCGTCTATCCTAAAAATAATCTCTACTGACAATATACGTTATGATGTGGGGAACGCAAACATAAATGTAAATAAGCTGGTGCTTACTTCCGATGGGAATACATTTAAGCTCGACCTTGATGGACTTACACCCACGATCACATCCACAAGCTCCGGCGTCAACCACTTGCTAAGTTATTTCGCAAAAGAAGGTCTTAGTGCTGATGATATTATAGGAAAAACATCCACAATATTAGCCAAAGTTGCTAATGCTGTTGCAGACAGCATGGATGTGGAACATCCTGACGTTACAACAATGCGCAATCTTATAAAGAATACAGCTGAATTTGCTCCTCTAAGAGACGCAATAGCAAGAACATATAATATAGGACATGATGAGGTGTCGGAAGTTCGTATGCAGGAATTTGTACAGGATAAAATTCCTAGTCAGATATTTGAATATGCCATAGAACATATGGAAGATGGGATAACACCAGAGGATGTAGAGTCCTTTATAGAAAATTCTATTGCTATCCGAGCAGCAGAAGACGCTGGTGATGTTAATGCCAGTGCATGTAATAAATAGGAGCAACTCATGTCTGCATGTATAACGCCCAGTAATGTAAATGCCGCTCTAGTCGATACAGAGGCTGCTACAGAGAGCGGTAGTAATCAGAGCAACCTTAGCCAGTCAGCGCAGACTGGCTACAGTATAGCGCAAGCTGCTACGGCTACTCAACAAGGTCGTACTGCTTCTATGAATAATATTCAGGCTGCTATAAATGACCCTGCCGGACTCATAGCTCTTACACAGACAGAATCTAAAGAAATCAATGCTGTGGCAAAGCAATGGGTAAAAGCCTATGATGCTGCGGAAGTTACTCGCCAGCAGGATATAATAAAAGATACACTGAGTCTCAGCAGGACTACTGCACAAGAGATGAACCTGTATACCCGCCTGGCTACGTGGACGGCAGAGAAATTTACAAATGACCTGGCTCCGGTCTATTCATTCATAGCATCACAGTTTCCTATGCAGGGCAGACATATTACGAACCACCCAACTGTGGCGGCTATTCAGGATGGTGTACGTTCTGTCATAGGTATACATAACCGCCTTGCCAATATGGCTGATGATCTTCGTGTGAAAGCTGGGAAGCTCCTGGGAGACAGCACTGTTACCCCCGATGATCTGCTGACTCTTGCCGGTGATGCGCTCAATATGGAGCAGGTCACTGTGCATAATGATATGCTCATTGACAACTGGAAACAGCAGATGGACCTTGCGCAGACTAAACTAGAAGATAAAGAAAACAAACTTACAGATAATGAGGTCAGGCATTATGAAAAAATGTATAATAATGCATTACGGTATATAAATAACTTAGAGAATAACCGTGACAAGACTACTATGAATTATGGTGTCAGGTCTTGCGGTATGTTCGATGGTGCAGCGCAGAAAAAACTTGTTGAGATATACGATGCTGTACGTGACATGGGTATAGATGAACACGATTTTCGTGAGCTGTCACATGACATAGCTAAGATACAGCGTGAGGCTGAGATGGAGCTGGTGAAAACTGGCCAGGTCACACGTGAACAACTAGCCCAGTTCGCTGATGAGGAGGACTTCGTTTCTTTCGCATCAAAGGATATGAACCACAACAACAGTCTCATGGACATAGACAGTTATTTACCTGGCAACTTCCACGAAGCGAAGGGTATGCACCAACCCCCTGTTAGTGCATGGTATACAGTCCAGCATTTTGGTAACCGTGCCGCAGCCAGGGCTGGCATGGGGAAAGTTGGTGCAGCTTTATATGCACTGC
>CAVCCL010000359.1:0-2064 GCA_963600665.1 Bifidobacterium catenulatum
ACACTCGGTGTTACCAGCATCAAGGGCGGAGAGGTCGGCAATGTCATTCCGGATACCGCAGACATAATCGGATCGATGAGATTCTTTGATCCCGATGAGGGCAAGAGGGCAGTAGAGATATTCAAGAAGGTTGCGGAGCACACCGCGATCATGAACAACTGCCGCGCCGAGTTTGCGGATGACTTCAATGTAGCCTGTGAGCCGGTTATAAATGATGCTCATTATTCAAAGGTTGCGGAGGATGCTCTGGCAGAGGTGCTTCCGGAAGGCTGCGTATCTCCGTGCGAGCCGTGGTATGCATCCGAGGGCTTCTCCAACTACAGAAAGGTATGTCCGAGTGTGTTCGCCCATCTGGGTATAAACAACCCGCAGTACGGCTCCGGAGCTCCGCATCACAACGGATTCTTTGATGTGGATGAGAATGTTCTCAGACTTGGACTCATGTCCACACTCAAGTTTGTAACTGCCGTAGAAGCTGAGTTTTAACAGCGGTCACTGATCACGATTCAATACACAAAACACAGGAGGGACAAGCAATGGCTGAGGCGACAAAAAAGGAGAAGAAGGCATTCAAGATGCCGCATCTTCTCTGGATCATGGTAGGAATGATTCTGTTTTGCAGTATATTGACATACATCATACCGGCAGGGCAGTTCGCAACGAATGAGAGCGGCGCCATCATGGGAGACCAGTTCAACTATCTGGAGACTAAAACCCCGGTCAACCCTATACAGGCGATATTGCTGATATATCCTGGTCTGATAGGATCGGCGTCCGTCATATTCGCGGTTATGACCTGCGGTGCTGCCATGCAGGTATTTCTTGATACCAAGAGCTTTGACATACTGCTTGACTGGAGCATATACAAGCTGCAGGGCAAGGGCGAGAGCCTGATCATATCCATCATGTTCTGCCTGATGGTTTATCTGGGCGGCTTTGGAGGCTCTGACGCGCTGATAGCAGTCATACCTATAGGCGTTGTTTTTGCCAAGAGATTGAAGCTTGATCCGATCACCGGACTTGGAATCACTCTGTTTGCTACGATGATCGGCTTCGGTACAGGACCTACGAAAACATATGTAGTACAGGGCCTTATGGGCACCCGCCCGTACGGAGCATTTCTCACAAGGTTCATCATCATGAATACCATCATGGTGGCCGGACTCATCATAATGCTTGCGTATGTAAAGAGCATCAGAAAGGATCCGACGAAATCCCCCATGTACAGTGAAGGCTGGAGACCCGAGGATACTGTCGTTGAGAGCGAGACCAAGGCAGTGACCATGGGAACCAGAACCATCATCAATCTGATACTCTTTGTAGGACAGTATGTTGTCATAACCGTCAACGGCCTGATAGGTGACCCCTCATCCATATTTACTGTTATGTCGACCGTTATGATGACCGTGGCTCTCATACAGGGAGTTGTAGCGGGAATGAAGCCGGATGACATCGCAAACTCATTTGCGAAGGGTCTGCAGAGCATGGCGTTTGTAACATTTGTCATAGGTATGGCAAGAACTGTCTCGCTGGTACTGGGAGGCGGCAATGTTCTTCATACCATAGTATACTTCATCACCCGCCCGCTTATGGGGCTTCCGAGATGGATATCATCGGTGGGAATGACACTCATCATCGCTATCATCAATCCGATCATACCGTCAGCGACCTCCAAGGCAGCCATCCTGGTTCCCATCCTCAAGCCCATCGGAGAGGCACTTGGGATGCAGCCGGAGCTGATAGTACAGGCATTCCAGTTCGGTGACGGATATACAAACCTTGTATCTCCGCTCCTCGGATGGACAGTCGGCGGAATCGCAATGGCTGGAGTTTCATATGACAAGTGGGTCAAGTGGATATTCCCGAGAATCATGATACTGCTCGGCATATCATGTGGTATCATATTCCTGATGACAGTGACCGGATGGACAGGAGCGATCTGATATAGTCCGGGCGGCGGCTGCGGAGAGGTGCGCAGATGTCGCGATACCCGCAGAGCCCCGGAAAATGCTTCATATAGTGTGTAAATTTATATGTCCGTAAGGGTGTGATGTGCTCTTACGG
>CAVCCL010000360.1:0-2060 GCA_963600665.1 Bifidobacterium catenulatum
GATCTGGGTCTGCGTTTCCCGGAGATTACTACATGGATAAGGGCTACCAGAGAGGATTTTAAGCTGGTCAAGGATCTTGGTATCCGTGAGACAGGCATACTTGTTTCCTGCAGCGACTATCATATATTTAAGAAGCTTAAGATGACCCGTAAGGAAGCTATGGAGATGTATCTGGCTACGGTGCGTGATGCCTTTGATGCAGGAGTTATGCCGCGCTGCCATCTTGAGGACATAACCAGAGCTGATTTCTACGGCTTTGTTGTGCCGTTTGTCAATGAGCTTATGAAGCTCTCCGAGGACGCGCATATACCGGTTCGTATCAGAGCCTGCGATACCATGGGCTACGGAGTTCCTTACAGCGAGGTTTCACTGCCGCGAAGCGTACCGGGTATCGTCTATGGTCTGCAGCATTATTCAGGCGTATCAAGTGAGATGCTTGAGTGGCATGGTCACAATGACTTCTACAAGGCTGTTGCCAATGCTGCTACTGCCTGGCTCTTTGGAGCAAGCGGCGTGAACTGTACGCTGCTTGGCATAGGCGAGAGAACCGGCAATGTGCCGCTTGAGGCTATGGTATTTGAGTATGCATCCCTCAGAGGCTCATTTGACGGCATGGATCCTACCGTAATCACTGATATTGCTGATTATTATAAAAATGAAATCGGCTACAAGATTCCGCCGATGACTCCGTTTGTAGGAAGAAACTTTAACGTAACACGTGCAGGTATTCACGCTGACGGCTTACTTAAGGATGAGGAGATATACAATATCTTTGACACCGAGAAGATACTTAAGAAGCCGGCTATGGTTGCAATCAATAAGAACTCAGGACTGGCTGGAATAGCTTATTGGATGAACCAGAACTATGTACTCCGCGGAGATGCAATGGTGGATAAGCATGATCCTACAGTCATGAAGCTTAAGGAGTGGGTTGATGCCGAGTATGAGGGCGGAAGAACAGCGATGCTTTCAACCGAGGAGCTTGAGGGCAAGATAGAGGAGTTTTCAAACGGCAAGTATAAGAGGAGGAACTCATAATGAGAGACCACAGGACTATATCAATAGCCGATCAGATATTTGAACAGCTGCAAAATGAGATACTGTCAGGCAAATACAAAAAGGGAGAGGTGCTCAGTGAGGCTAAGCTGTCTGAGGAGCTTGGCGTAAGCCGCACACCTGTCAGAGAAGCTGTAAGACGTCTTGAGCAGGAGCATATACTTGACGAGACCGGACACGGCATAGTGGTAGTCGGCATCAGTGCCGAGGATATGCTGGATATGTATGATATCCGTATACAGCTTGAGGGCCAGGCTGCTGCACGTGCTGCTAAAAATGTTTCCGACGAGGAGCTGTCCAAGATGCAGGAGGTTATAGAGCTTCAGAAGTTCTATACAGATAAGAAGGGAGACCCGGCAGTTAAGAGTGAGAATATCCGTGATATGGATTCAAGCTTCCATGAGCTTTTGTATCAGGCATCCGGCAGTGTGGTTTATCATGACACACTTAGCAATATACACAAGAAGATACTTAAGTTCCGCAAGGCTTCGGTAAGCGATAAGAGCCGTGCAGAGCTCTCCTACGAGGAGCATCTTGCTATCCTTGAGGCGCTTCGCCTCCACGAGCCTGAGCTTGCGCGCTCACGTACAGTCCAGCATATAATCAATGCCCGTGATAATATCAAGAAGCGTCTTGAAAGGACGGAAGAGGGCAAGGAAGAGGCTTGAGCAGCATATTCACCCCTATACATGCACAGATAATAGCATGTATAGGGGATTTTTCTTGTACGGAAGGATGGTGAATGGTATAATTAACTCTATATGCACAGCATTATATATGCTGCAGCTATAGCACGGCGTTGATACTGCCTGACACATGCTGACAATGCATCGGCAGGCGGCTTGATAATAAACCGGACTACAGATTGTAACCGGCACCTGTGTGCAGACACCGGCCGGACTATGCTGTAACCATAAAGGAGTACAAGATGAAGAAGGATGATTGCATTTTCTGTAAGATAGCAAACGGTGAGATACCGTCAGATACAGTATATGAGGATGAAC
>CAVCCL010000361.1:0-2055 GCA_963600665.1 Bifidobacterium catenulatum
CAGAAGCATCGTACAGATACTTGTCTGCAGACTTCACGATCTCGGCGATCTGCTCATCGGTTGCTGTCTCCGACATAATTGTAAATACCTGTGAGGTAAGCATCATGCGGACGCCTCCGTTGATATCTCCCTCAACCGCCTTGCCGGAATTATCATAATAACCGTTGAAGAATCCATCGCCCTCTGCAGTCTGTACCCACTCGGTCTTGCGGATGTGCTCACGCATCCAGTCTGCCTTCTCCTTGAGGTTTGCAGCAAGCTCTACTACAGAGATCTCTACCTTCTCACCAGAAAGTGTATGTCTGCAGGTCTCGCAGTAATTCATCAGAACTTCGCGCTTCTTCGCTACATCCTCATACAGACCTGCGCCGGATACAAGAAGCTGCTGCATCTCCTTTGCGATCTTCACTGTCTTTCTGCCAGAAGCCTCAAATGCCGCAAGCAGTCCTGCGATGTGATCCATATTGTCTGCATACATCGTTGTAAATGCCACGCTCTCGCCACGCTGTGCTGCCATATCGAGCGCGTCATTCCAGTCTGCACCACGCAGGCGGATCTCGTTGTGATCTCCGACATCATAGAAGGAAGACAGGTTCTGGATCAGCAAATGCTCTAACAAAGTTCCAGAATATACATTTCCTGCTGCATCCTTCTGCTTTTCGCCCTGTGAAATATCCCAATCTGTATCGCGGTCCTCACCACGGCAGATCAGAAGATCCTTAAAATATGTATTTTCTTCTAACAGGATATCCAAATCTCCTGTCTGATTGATATAAAGCTCTGTTGTAAGATAAGGCCATACGCCGTGATCCATCCATACACGCGCGATGCCATTACGGTCAGCGATAAATTCACCCTGCTTGCTTCCGATGATGGTTGCGTTTGTACCATCGAGACGCACACCGCCGAAGTTGTCAATCAGCATCTGACGCACGCCGTCCGGGTTCATGATCAGAAGTGCCAGACAATCCTGCCACAGGTCACGCCATCCACGGCCGCCCTTACCATAATCATGATGTGGAAGGAACGAACATCCATAGATACGACGCAGCATTGGCTGGAAGCTTACCCACTTCATCCACTGGTCGAAATCCTTGTTACCTGTATGGTAAGAGACATTGACTTTCTCCTGCCAGTATGCGATCGTCTCGTCCCACGCCTTGTCAAATGCCTTGACACTCAGGAACTTATTTGCAGCTGTCGTAAGCTCCTCTGCGCTGTCGCCATAGCCCATTGCGATCACATAGGAGATCGCCTCACCGGCAGCAACCTTCTTCTCTGCAAATACAACTCCGCCCAATGCTTCGTAGCCGTCGATACCTTCGCCCTTTGCATATGGTGCAAGTGGATTCTTGTAGAGTGCACGTGGGTTCTCCAGATTTCCTCCCTCACCGATGAAATCTTCCACGATTGGATAATAGCCGATTGGTGTCTCGTTCTCATTTCCACCGAACACACCATAGTTGATCTCGTTGCGCTTATGTCCACGCTCATCAAATGTCATCGTCGGCTTTACAAGGATACCTGTCTCATTCGTTGTGATACGATGAAGCAGAGCCGTTACATGACGATGGTCACGGATGTTGTCTGCAGATCTTGCATAAAGCGGAATCGCTGTTACCACCTGCATGGTCATTTCTTTCTCTGAAATATTTGTAAGCTCTACCTTCAGAAGCTCCAGCTTCTCACCGCTGATTGGAGATACACTGGAGAGGGATGCCTTCACACCATTCTTCTCAGAAGTACGTGTGATCTTGTGATGCATAAAGCCTGCTTCCAAATAGGTCGGCTCCTTGTCCTCTGTAAAAAGCTCTGCCTGCTGCGCAGCGGAACGTCCAGTCAATGACCAGAGTGTCTTTCCATTGATCTTGCACCATACATTTCTGGATGACTTGTCATTGTGCAGATTCTCACAGCTTACTGGTGGCATAAGGAATGAATTCTGACTCATCTTCGAGTCACCTGCGAGATCGGGTGCAACCGAACTCATAACCCCTGATTCATTTGCGATTGGAAAATAAAGATAACTAAGCATCTCTGGATTCTCCATAGTAA
>CAVCCL010000362.1:0-2049 GCA_963600665.1 Bifidobacterium catenulatum
TTATGTGATGGAAAAGACACAACCACAACAACTATGCGATACGCAACGGATAACGGGCTGCGCACCCCGTCGGCTGCTACTTACAAAGACAAATCGAAAACTCGACCTGACACTGCGTTCGGCCGCCCTCATAAGCCCATTCATCATGATCTGTGCTGCCACTTTCCCACCACCAGCGGCTCTCTGTGAACACGCAACCAAGACTACTTACTCTTAATCACAGGTTTTTTAATTGAGTGTAGTTTACTTCAATAAAGTGTAGTTGTCAAGAGGAAAAATTTATTTTTTTGTTTGCGGGCGATGCACGGAATGTGCGGCTTTGCGAAAAGGGCTCTGAATAATTACTTATCCGTTTCTTACAAAATTGAAAGAAATTTTTCGACCTTTTTACTTGAATAAATAACATAATGTATGGTATGATAAAACAAATCTGACACAGATGATATAGATTTGTCCGGTGAATGCCCGGGGATATGGAGGACAGCTGTATTGCCTGTGCAATAATTAAAGGAGAGTGAGTTATGAAAAAAGGATTTGCAGTAGCAATGAGTGCTGTTCTGGCGGCGGGAAGCAGTGTTTCGGTTTTTGCAGAGAGTGAGACTGCGTTTACACCATCCACTTATGTTGGTGAGTTTTCGGTTACCGCAGAGGGAGAATCAATGCTGTTCTCTATCAAAGCAGAGCAGTTCGCAGAGGATGGGGTAAGCCTTTCAGCATCCGTTACATTGCCGGCATCTGTAACAGGTGAGGCAGAGGATACCGTATATGGACTGAATGACGTCCTTCGTATTGTTTCCGGCGATATTTATATCAATGTTGCTGAGGTGTGCGATGTATATGAGGAGTTGTCCGGTTCTCCTATCAGTTCGATCTTAAGTGTAGTTGGTATTGACAAGGACTGGATCGAGATCCCGGCTGTGGATATTCAGGCAGCAGAGGAAGAGGCTGAAAGTGAATTTGACGTTGATTCTTTGACAAATGATTTAACATCTCTGATAGAAAAGTTTAATGTTGAGACAACAGATGACGGAAGCACAACGATTACATTTGATGGTTCGGCTATAGTGGCTGTTGCTCAGACAGCTGAGAATCTGTGGGATACAGTAAGTGAAGAACTGCTTTCCAGTGTCAGCGCAACTGATACTTCACAGATTACAAGTGTATTTTCTGATTATATTTTGGCAGCAGCAGAAGGCATCAATGAGGTATCACCTGATGTTTCTGTCGAAGATGCACAGGCACAGATCAATTCGCTGATTGATTCCGCAGTGCAGGAGATGATTTCCTCAATCGAGGTTACACCGCTTCAGCTCGAGGATGGTCAGAAGCTTTCTGAGGCACTGCAGCAGATGCTTGATGAGGGTACAACGGTTGACGGTACTGTATATATAGGCGCAGATGGAACAATGACTGAAACTATTACAGCAGTAAATGGCGAAGATACTGTTGTATTTGATGCTTCCTTTGATGGAACCACGTATACTGAAGTTATAACCGAGAATGGAGTTGAGGTCGCTAATATCAACGGTGTTCTTTCTGTACAGGACAACGGAGTTGGACTGGATATGACTATGACTGCTGACGGACAGACCGTTACCGCAAATGCAGTATTGACTTTGCTGGATAATGGATTGAGCGTTTCTATGACGGCAAACGATGGCAGCGAGGATGTTTCCATGGCAGCAGCTTTCACTCAGGAGGAGGGTGTTACTCTTACTGATACAGAGGCTCCGCAGGCAACGCTGCTTCGTGACGTTGTAAAGAACGTTGTTAAATTATTCTATATGGACGATGAGTCTGCATCAGTAGAGGAAGAAGTATCCACTGTAGCTGCTGAGTAAGTTTGATTGTACATAAGATGGCCTGTCATATCGGAAGAGGTATGGCAGGCTGTTTTTGTGTTATAGTTCTTGCCAATCGGGCGTTTCTATACTATAATAGCCACGTAACATTGCTGCAATGAAACATTTAAACCGAATCAAGCAAGTTCTCTGCTTCAATTGTGTGAAGCAATAAGCAGTGGGTTGGGACTTGCACTGCGAAGCAGCT
>CAVCCL010000363.1:0-2048 GCA_963600665.1 Bifidobacterium catenulatum
ACATCAAGGTTGGAGATACGATTTCCCTTGGGGCGTATGATTATAAAGTATCTGCCTACACGACGAAAGCAGATTATATCTATATGCTTGAGAAGCTGTCCGGCTATATTGACAGTGAGAAATTCGCACTTGTCGTGGTCGATCGCAAGGAGTATGACAAGATCAATGCGGATGAGACAGGCTATTATTCTATCAAATACAACAAGGATAATTCCAAGGAAGTGCGTGAGAAGTTAAATGAGGATTATGTGATTGCAAGCTATATGGCGGCAACCACGAATACGCGAATTTCCATGCCGGTCAACGAGGGAGATGCCGTTACGAACATGGCGACCATGTATGCGCCAGTCATGTTCATCATTATTATCACACTTGTCGTTATGGTGCTTGGAAGAAATATCAGACAGGAACAGTATCTGCTTGGAACATTTCTGGCACTGGGATTTTCCAAGAAGCAGATTATAAAACATTATATGCGGTATGGCGTGCTGCCTGGCGTCGTTGGTAGTGTACTTGGTGTGGCGGTTTCTGTTCCGCTGACAGGAGTACTGTGCAAATTCTATATCGAATATGATTTTGAAAAGCTTACCTATACGCCGGTCTACAATGTACCATCGATCGTTGTAGCGCTGGTGGTACCGACTGTTCTTTACTGCACGGCTATCGCAATTCAGGCGGCAAAGCTCTTGAAGAAGTCACCGGTCGATCTCTTGAGAAATACAGGAAAAGATACGAAAACGGTTGGTGTGATGAAGAAGAGTCATGCAAAGACACAGACAAAGATGCGGGTGCGGAGCGTGATCGGACATCCGGGAAGAAGCATTGTAACGGCATTTGGTGTGGCTGTCGCTGCATTCTGTATTCTGACAGGATTTATTATGAAAGACAGTCTGGATACGCTGCTGCATGGAGGACTTACAAGCTCTATCAAGTACGAATATCTGTACCGGCTGAATTCGTTAGAGGAAGGCACGCCGGAGCAGGGCGAGGCGTTGTTCCAGAATTACTATGAGGTAGAGGGAAACACAGTACAGCTTTCTGCACAGGGAATCAGCAAGGATTCGAAATATTTCCCGGACAAGACGGACAGTGGCGACGTGCTTGATCTGGACAAATATTATCTGACAAGTGCGGCTGCACAGACCTATGGTATAAAGACGGGCGATATGCTTACCTTCAGTAATATTGCAGACCTGAAAGAGCATAAGGTAACGATCAGTGGCATCGTGACGGACAACACGCATTGCTATCTGTACACAGGAAGAGAAAATGCGACAGCGCTGGCAGGTGTAGACAGTGATGCCTATAACTGCATTATTAGCAAAGATGCATTGTCACTCGACAAAGACCGCGTGGCAAGCGAGACAACGATGACTGTCACGGCAGACACGATGGAGAATATGATGGGACCGATGCATGCGATCATGGTTATATTTGAGATCGTAGGTGTTGTGCTTGGTGTATTTGTGCTGTATCTGATTATTAACATGATCGTGGCAGAAACAGCAACCAATATTTCAGTTATGAAGGTGCTTGGCTTCAGCCAGAAAGAGATTTCAAACCGGGTATTGAATGTCAATCATATTCTGGTATGCATCGGATATCTGATTGGAATCCCGGCTGCATATATGTTTGTCAAGGTCGGTTATTCAGATACAATCGAGAATTATGGTATGCTGTTGTCACCGGTTCTCACAGCCAGAACCTTGGTGATTGGTTTCGTACTTACATGGGTAGTCTATGAGATTTCCCTTCTTCTCCAGAAGAAAAGAATATCAAGGATTGACATGGTGGAAGCTTTGAAGGAAAATAACAGAAACGAGTAGATTTCTTCAGAAGCTTTTTGGGAGGATACAGATGGCAAAACGGGTATTTACGGAGGAAGAACGGGCAGAGTTTAGAGAGAAAATGCTGGATGCAGGGTTTGACCTGTTGAAGCAGTATGGAATGACACATATGTCGGTTGCCAAGATCACGGAGGCAGCCGGCATCGGTGTGAGTACGTTCTATAATTTCTTCTCGTCGAAGGAAGAATATGTGTATGAGGT
>CAVCCL010000364.1:0-2044 GCA_963600665.1 Bifidobacterium catenulatum
AGCGATAGGCGGTCGCAGTGTCCACTTGTTTTTCATCCGAAGTGCTCTGTGCTTCTGCAGACCATTCGCTCCATCCACTCCAATCTGACCATTTCCAGAAATAATAGGTGTAATATCCATCTCTTTCATGATACACATCATATGCAGGAACATCTACCACGGTTTCAGATATCGGCTGCTCATTAAAAAAGTATCTGTTTTCTACCCAATAAGCTGTTACATAGCTTCCACCACTTAGTTGTACCGTTTTCCCGGTCAAAGGGGTAGATGATGTATATTCTTCATAATTACCTCCTGCTGAAGAATCCGGTCCTCCAGTAGTATACCCCTTATTTCCCCAATGGCGATCATAGTGATAACTAATATTCTGATGCGTTACCGCCGGTACCGTTCTTACATATTCAACCTGATGTGAATCTGTCGCCGTGCTGGGTGTAGTGGTTTCTGTCCAGTCACTCCAGGAAGTAATCTTTTGGTCATATAACGTCCATCCACTCATAGATGAGCTGTTTGATTCACCATACTCTTTGGTTCTTGTTGCATATCTATACCATGTAGTTGTCTCCACTTCACGCGTTGCACTGCTACTAACTTCACTCAGCGACCAGTCACTCCATGCGCCGTAGTCGTCACGATATCTGGTCTCTGCACCAATCTGCGTCCAGCCGGCCATAGTGGCTTGCTCGGAGCTGGTTGTCTCATAATCGGAGGAAGCATATTGTGTCTTGTTTTCTACTTCTCTATTGGTTTTATCCTCCGGCTTCTGTGTGCTCCAGTCACTCCAGGGACCGTATTCTCCCTTAGTAACAACCGTATCGTAGTAGGTCCAACCTGGTAAAGTGGACTCCGAGGAGCTATTCGTTGTTTTATCCCGGAAGCTATATTGTGTCTTGGTCTCAATTTCATATTCTTTCTTATTCACTTCTGCGGGTAATTCTGTTGTCCAATCAGACCACTGTGCCATAATTTTATTGATTTCATCATTACCAAGGCTTACTACCAGTGAAACTTTAGTCCCGGTCTTTATTTTTGTATAAGCTTCAATGCTCTGGCTGATGATCTTGCCCTGCGCCACCTGATTGCTTTCCTCATAGGATACCGTTACAGAGAGTCCCAGTGCTTCCAATTGTGCAACCGCATCCGCCTCATCCTTATACTGCACATCCGGCATGTATGCCTCGCTTTCTTCCTCCACAGTGATAATCTCTATAACATCTCCCTGATGTGCCTTTGTGCCTTCTGCCGGTGTCTGCTCAAGTATGCATCCAACTTTCATTTGTCCTTTTTTACTTCCGGTTTTAACAATATACAGACCACTTTTTTTTGCCGCTGCCATTGCTTCCTTAAAAGTCATACCGGTAAAATCCGGGACATCTACTGTCTGTCTGATATCAAGATAGGAATCATATCCCTTAGAAATCGTCAATGTTACCTGGGTTCCGCTGTATGTCTCCTCTCCGGCTGCTATGCTCTGTTTCAGAACTGCACCGGGAGCCAGATCACCGTATTCCTCAGTGAGCTCAGCCGACAGTCCCAATTCCCCCAGTAGCTTAACAGCCTCATCCTTGTTATATCCACACACATCTATCATGAATACATGCTCAAGACCTCCGCTGATCACAACCTCTACAACACTATTTATGTCCACAATTCTTCCTCTGTCGATACTCTGCGCCAACACCAGATCCTGTGGAATATACTCAGAATATTGTTTATCTACAATCTGGAAGTAAAGCTCTGACTCCTTCAATGTCGTCTCTGCATAATCTGACTCTTCATTTACGACATTGGGAACTCTCGTTTTGCCATCCGGTATCATGAACTCCGGTATTGCAATACGTGAGAAGCTGATTACACCAGTAATGAGCAATACAGCAAAGGCTGTCACAGCAGCGCCGGCACCTGATACTGTTAATTTCATCCACAAGGGCCATTTCCCAACATCTGCTTTCTTCAAATGTACCGCTCTTAATTTGACATTTTCATCATGGTACAATTCATTTTCAAATGCTTCAATATCCTGCGTTCTATCCTCAATTTTGAT
>CAVCCL010000365.1:0-2041 GCA_963600665.1 Bifidobacterium catenulatum
TCCGTTGGAAGCTCTGTAACCACAAGCATAGTAGTCAGCACTTGTTGTTGTCTCAACAAGGTTGATAACTACGTTCTCAGATCCAAGGCAATCTTCAATAACTTTCTTAACTGCCTGAGCTTCTGCTGTGATTGTTGCACTTGGTGAGTAGTATACAACATCAATTGTAATTGGCCATTCAACAGAAGAACCAAGTTCTGCCTTTGCAGCTGCAAGAGCAGCCTTTGCTCCAGATGGATCATACCAACCGTTTACACCGTCAGCAACTGTGATTCCAGCACCAAGTTGGTCACAATAGTACTGAACAAGTTCGCCATACAATGTTCCAGCTGCCCATGTCTTTCCATCAACTGTTACATCTTCTGAAAGCTGTACGAACTCTGGATGTGTATACATGTTTCTGAGGTTTGTAAGAGCAAGGTCAGCACCTCTTCTTGTTGCATTGACAGTTTCTTTGTCATAAGCCTTCAAGACAGCCTTTCTGAAATTCTTGTTGAGAAGAGCTGTGTGAGTGTCAATCTTCTGTTCCTCTGTCTTTGGAGATGTTGCTGCGCCACTTGCCAATGCAAATGTACCTCTGTTGAGGTTAAGTCCACCAAAGAAAGATGTGGAAGTTGTATCTGAAATGTAGTGATACTTATCAAAGTTTCCGTCAGCCTTTGCAAGAGCAAGGGTTCCGTTTCCTTCACCAAGACCCATACCTGCATAAACGCCATCACAGACATCTTTGTAAAGCTGAGTTGGGTTTTCACCGGCATCATAAATCCATGTAATAGAATCAAGAACTACGCTCTCTGGATCATAGTAGTTAGGATTTCTAACAACCTTAATGATAGAAGAGTCGTTGAGCTGCTGAAGAAGGAATGCACCACAGTAGACCTGTGAAGAAACATCTGTTGCCTTTCCGTATGTGTATGTATTTACATCATTGAAAGCTGCTGCATATTCGCTAATTCCGTAAACACCACCACGTGAGAGATAGAAGCTCTCGCAAATTGGCACAAAGCAACTATAGGTAAGCATTGTAATGAAGTAGCTTGTTGGCTGTTCAAGTGTAATCTGAAGAGTATACTTATCAACTGCCTTATAACCTACATCATCCCATGAGCCGCCTGCAAGGTACTCTGAAACGCCAGAAATTACGCCTTCAACGAGCCATTCAAGACCTGCCTGAGCATCCAACATGTGATGGAAACCAGCTTCAAAGTCTTTTGCTGTAACTTCAGCATACTTGACACCTTCTGATGTTGACCACCAAGCACCTTCCCTGATGTTGAATGTGTAAACAATGCCATCATCAGATACAGACCAAGACTCAGCAAGAGCAGGAATCATCTGACCAAGGTTATTGTACTGTACAAGACCATCAACACAGTTTACAAGAATCTCTGTATCTGACTGTGTAGATGTGTTGAGAGTATCAAGAGTTACAGGAGCCGTGGAGAAGGTTGTTCTGTATTCTTTGTTAATTGAGTGTCCCTTTGATGTGAGATATCCAATAGGATCATACTCGCCTTCACCCTTAACAGCCTTGTCCCAAAGAGCAAGAAGTTCTTCTCTCTCTGCAGGAGTAAGGAATGTATCACCAGAAATGACTACGCCCTTCCATCTGTCATCATCATTTCCCCACTGAACATAAGGAACTGTTCTTGGAGCAATTCTAGAGATGGTGTAGGCACCATTCTGTGTTGTGGTTGGGAGCATAACAGCAGAATCAAGGAGATAAGCCTCTGCCTGTGCATAGAGGACGAATCTTTCAGAATCTGTAGCAGCTGCCTTAGCTTCCACGCAGAGTTCTTCATACTGGCCAAGAACTGAGTAATAAATCTCTTCGTCATCACCACGTACATATGTTGATGGCTTTTCAACCTTTACCTCTTCCTGTGCAGTTGGTGTTGTTGCTGGAGCATTCTCTGCTGCGCCCTGTGCAAAGACAGAAACAAGAACAAGAGAAAGAACCAACAATAGAACTGTAAGTTTTTTCATGTTTTTTCCTCCTGGATTAGAATTTTCCCAAAAAGTATTTGTAAAAGTATACAAA
>CAVCCL010000366.1:0-2038 GCA_963600665.1 Bifidobacterium catenulatum
GCGCAGTAGCTGGTACATTTGGCGAAGCAAAGAGATTGGAAGGTATCAAGATCAAGCTTGATACTACAAAACTTGATATTCCTGGCTTAACAGGTGGTATCACATACAGAACTCATGTCCAGACATATGGCTGGAAGAAGGGCTGGGTTAAGGACGGAGTAATGTCTGGTACATCTCATGAGGCAAAGAGACTCGAAGCAATTGAGATCAAGCTTACAGGTGAAGTTGCAAATTACTATGATGTATACTACAGAGTACATGCACAGACATACGGCTGGTTAGGATGGGCTAAGAATGGTCAGACTGCTGGTTCCGCTGGTGCAGCTAAGAGACTTGAGGGTATTCAGATCTGTGTAGTTCCTAAGGGATCAGCAGCTCCAAACGCATTGCCTGCTACAAACAGCTATGCATTCATGAGCTCTACTGAGAAGGGTACACAGGCAGCAGCAGAGGTTAAGGCAACTGCTCTTTCTGCTACTATGACAAAGTCTACAACAATGAATGTTGGTGCAACAGATAAGGTGAAGCTTACATTTGCTCCTACATCTGTTACAAACAAGAGAGTTGTTTACACATCTTCAGATGAGTCTGTAGCAACTGTTGATGCAACAGGTAAGGTTACAGCAGTTAAGGCTGGTACAGCTACGATTACTGCTACAACAACAGACGGTTCTAAGAAGTCTGCAACAGTTAAGGTTACAGTTGTTAAGGCACTTACAGATATTCTTGCTACTCCAGCACAGTTGGATGTTGCAGTTGGTGCTACAGCACAGGCAAAGCTTTCATTTGTTCCTGCTGACGCAACAAACACAGCTGTTACATATGCATCTTCAAATGAGAAGGTTGCAACTGTTGATGAGAAGGGTGTTATCACTGGTGTTGCCAGAGGTACAGCTCAGATTATCGTAACATCTAAGGAGAACGCTAAGGTTCAGACTATGATTCAGGTTACAGTTAAGGATGCTGTTACAACAAAGGTAGAGGTTCTTGATAAGGCTTCTGCAACTCTGACATTCTCAGGTGTTGGCGATACACTCGTAGCTGATTTGGATGATGCAGTTAAGAACTGTAAGTCAGATCTTCAGGGCTTAAAGGGTGCAGACTGGACAGCAACTTGTGGCAATGATACATATACAGTTAAGTATGATGGTGAGACTTTGACATACCTCAAGGATGGCAATGAAATCACAAATATCAAGGCAGCAGTTGCAGGTAAGGCTATGACTCTTACAGCTCCAGTTAGAGCAGGTAAGGCAAACGAGGTTATCAAGGCAGCTCAGGCTATTCAGAACAAGGCTGATTACGCAAATAACAAGGATGTAAAGGCAACTATTACATTGGAGAAGACAAACAAATATGTAATTAGTGATGCGGTTATCGACAGCAGATATACAACAGCAAAGATCAACGGAAAAGCATATCAGGTATACTTCCAGGATGGTGCTATGTATGTTGTTGGAAATGTAACAAACGACACATTCTTCAAGAATATGGCAAATGAAGGAATTGCAAAGCTTACAGTAGTTCAGTAATCCTACATTCCGTACAAAATAAAATGTATATAGAGGCTGTTACAATATGTAGCAGCCTTTATATGATTGTAAAGCATATGATATGTTTAGCAAATTGCAAAAATTACATTCTACATACTTTTTGCAATTTCCCAAGCATATGATAGAGAGGAAACGAGGAACTATATGGAATCCAAAGGGAGAAGATTTCATTTTCATAGAAGGTTTGCGCGGATCGCAACGCTGGCGCTGATCGTGCCGATGATGGTGTTGGGATTTTCTGTTCGCGCTTTAGCGGGTGATATCAATGGTGAGGAAGCGCGTGTGATTGCGGCAGCTTCCGGAACATTTTATTACAATAACGAAGCGTATGCGGCAAGACCGGAATATATTTCACAGTTGACCGGATATCTGGCACAGGATGATGTCGATTTGTCTGCAAGTCAGGCAGATGCGGCGATTTCGCAGATGTATGGAAGCATTGCACAGGGTGTTGCAGAAGGATATCTGTATAAGCTGAGTGATGC
>CAVCCL010000367.1:0-2028 GCA_963600665.1 Bifidobacterium catenulatum
CTCTACACCTGTTACAATAAAGGTTGGTGCCTTTGTATCCAGATTGAAGTTTACTGTTTCCTCGGTTGCATTTCCAAGCTCATCCTCGGCTGTAATCTTCATCTCATATGCGCCATCCTCGACCTCGGATGTTCCGTCATACTCACTACCATTTAAATACATGTGTGCATCGCAGACAGTCAGGTCGTAGATAATGTCATTCAGATCGTAATCCCATGCAAAGGATGTCAGAGTTCCCTCATATGCACTCATGACCTTTGGATCAATCACCGGCTTTGTCTTATCAATCGTGAAGGAAACCTCCTGTGTATCCTCGTTGCCTGCGGCATCCTTACAGGTTACCTGAATCTTGTAGATACCATCCTCTGTAAATGTGTTTCGAATCAGCGTCGTTGCTGCTGTCGGATTGTATCCGGTAATCTGCAGATCCTCTGTCTTTTCCTTGTAAGATGTTGGATCAAGATATGTTCTGGTTGCCTGAATACTTACAGACTTTGTCAGATAGAAGTCCTCCTCGATCTGTGCCTGGAACTCTACCTGCTTTGTCGTCTTGTCATTGTTTGACACGCCGCTCAATGTGATGATTGGCTTGCCTGTATCAATTCTTACTGTATAGCTGGCTGCCTCAGCCGTATGTCCAGCACGGTCTTTTCCGGTAAATGTTACCTGATACTCACCTGTCTCACTCAGCGTCTCCGTCATCGTTGTCACACGTGCCGTTGGCTTGAAGTCGATGGTCTTGTAAGCAGCCTCTGCCACGCTGTCGTTTGCTTTTCTTGTGATTGTGATCGTACCTGATGCATCCCACCAGAATGCCTCTGTCATGCTGAATGTCAAGGTTGTTCCTGCATTCAGTGTAGAACCGGAAGCAGTTCCTGTGATCTGCAGCTCTGGTGCTGTCTTATCAACACGGAACTGTACATTTCTTTCTGCGCTTCGGTTTCCTGCCTTATCCACAGAATAAACCTTTACCTGATAATCGGCTTCGTCTGCATAACCAAATACCCGGTTATCGGTCTTCAATACATCAGCGGTTACTGGAAGCTGATCCGGTACTGTCTTAATCAACTGGTAGTTGAAATCATGTACATCTTCGTTTGCGTCGTTTACAGAGAACGCAACCGTTGCATCGGAAGTCAGATCAACGACACCCATATTCTCAGAATAAATCATACCACCGTTAATCACTGCGGTAATATTCGGAGCCTCTGTATCCTTGATAAATACAACCTGCTTTTCAACGGCATTGTTGCCTGCATTATCCTGTGCATTGATCTTGATTACATGTGCGCCCATACTGGTTGAAACATAGCTTCCCTGATACTTGTTGGATGTACCGATCCGCTGCCATGTTACATTTACTACATTGTTGTTATCTGTCACTCTTACGCCGGAAGCTGCGATATTCTCATCCTCATAAGTAAGTTCTACCGTTACATTGGAACGATAGAAGTAATCACAAACAGTTCCATCGAAGTTCTTGCCCGGCTGCTTGCCAGCGGTTGTACCAGCGGAAATCTTTGCTGTGACAACTGGGATTGTGTTATCCACGCGGAACTCCATCGTCTTGGAATCAATGTTTCCTGCCTTATCTGACACATTAACTGTCACTGTGTAGTCACCATCTGCGGCTTTCTTGCCGATCAGGTTATTCAATGTGAAGCTGTTTTCCTGACTTACATTTACCAGTTCCTTTGCTCCACTCAGATTTGTTGTCACATCGGTGTCTGGTCCCTTCACTGTGATCGTCGCCTGATTGATTGTCAGGTTATCCGATACCGTTGTCTTGATCAGCACCTCACCATCCAATGGCTGTGTAATGTTTGTTCTTCCATTGACGGTCAATTCCGCCTTTGGCTTCGTATTATCGACTTTGATCTTATACAGATTGTTTGCAAGCAGGTTCTCACTTGCATCCTGTGCATTGAATACCAGAGACGTACCTGTAATTCCTGCTGACTCTGGAATCGCAATCGTTCCATTGACAAAAGTCTGTGTTCCATTCAATGTGATTTCCTTGTCTGTCAC
>CAVCCL010000368.1:0-2023 GCA_963600665.1 Bifidobacterium catenulatum
GCACCGGGCGTTATTTACCGTGTGCATAAGACAGATGGTGAAGTGATGGAACTCACAAATCCATCAAACCTGCCGGATCCTTCGACAATCGAATATATGGAGGAACCATTTGTCAGTGCAGAGATCATGGTGACGACGGAATACGTCGGTGCAATCATGCAGCTTTGTCAGGAACGCCGCGGCGTCTACAAGAGTATGGAATATATGGAGACGACACGTGCGCTCTTAAAATATGATCTGCCATTGAATGAGATTATTTATGATTTCTTTGATGCATTAAAATCCAGATCACGTGGATATGCATCGTTTGATTATGAGATGAAAGGCTATGTGCGCTCGGATCTTGTCAAGCTGGATATCCTGATCAATAAAGAAGAGGTCGATGCACTTTCCTTTATCCTGCATAAGGATACCGCTTATGAGCGCGGCAGAAAGATGTGCGAGAAGCTGAAGGAGGAGATTCCAAGACAGCTCTTTGAGATTCCGATTCAGGCAGCCATCGGTTCTAAGGTTATCGCCAGAGAGACGGTGAAGGCGATGCGTAAGGATGTGCTCGCAAAGTGCTACGGTGGTGATATCTCACGTAAGAGAAAGCTCTTGGAGAAGCAGAAGGAAGGAAAGAAGCGTATGCGTCAGGTCGGAAATGTAGAGATTCCGCAGAAGGCGTTTATGAGTGTACTGAAGTTAGATGAGGAGTAGGATAACGAATGAAAAAATATGTGAGCTTATATGTTCATATACCGTTTTGCGTCGTAAAATGCAAATACTGTGATTTCCTGTCATTCGATGGGGAGAGTTATGGAACGATGCTGCGCTATGTTGATTGCCTGTGTCAGGAAATCAAGATGTATGCGCCAATTGTTGCAGACTACGGAGTGCGCAGTATCTTTATCGGGGGTGGAACACCATCGCTGTTAGATGAATCCCTGATCACAAACATCATGGCGTTTATCCGCAGGTATTTTCATGTGGAGAAGAATGCGGAGGTGACGATCGAGGCAAATCCGGGAACCTTGCGCCATCAGAAGTTAAATGGCTATAAGGCGGCAGGCATTAACCGGATCAGCATTGGACTGCAGTCCTGCGACGATGAAATGCTGAAGAAACTGGGACGAATTCATAATTTCGATCAGTTTGTGGCAAGCTACAATGCGGCGAGACGTGCTGGATTCCAGAATATTAACATTGACATTATGTCCGGACTTCCTGGGCAGACCATCCATACCTATGTGGATACGTTGTCCCGTGTGATCGAGTTTGGACCAGAGCATATATCTGCATATTCGTTAAGCATCGAAGAGGGCACACCGTTTGCGAGAGATCCGCAGATTTTAAGTGAACTGCCACCGGAGATGGTAGATCGCCGGATGTATGAGATTACGAAGCAGCTTCTGGCAGCACATGGCTATGACCGTTATGAGTTTTCAAACTATGCGAAGCCTGGATATGAGTGCAAACATAATATGGTTTACTGGACGGGCGGCGAGTATATCGGTTTTGGTATTGGCGCATCCTCGTATTTTCAGGGAAAACGGTTCAATAACATGCGGGATATCTTCAAATATATCGAGCTGATGGAGAACCTGTCAGACAAGTTTGTAGAGACAGATAATATGGAGCTTCTGTATAACGATACCACGCGGGTGCTCCGTGAGAATGTGACAAACATCTACATAGACGCGCGGATGGAGGAATTCATGTTCCTCGGACTGCGGATGACCTGTGGTGTGAGCCGGGAGGACTTCAAGGAACGGTTCAATAAAGATATCTATGAGGTATATGGAAGTGTGCTGAATAAATATATCGGCGAGGGATTCATGGCAAGTGAAGGCGACCGGATTTATCTGACCGATGCCGGTATTGATGTCAGCAATGTGATTTTGGCAGATTTCCTGTTGGATTCCTAATCATATTGGATTATAGATGTGCAGAATTTTAGTAGTAATAAAAAAGAAACGGTTTTCAATTTGATATGTACCCAGAATTCTGGACACATATTTATGAACTAGGCTGAACACATGGA
>CAVCCL010000369.1:0-1426 GCA_963600665.1 Bifidobacterium catenulatum
GTACCTTGATCTTACCACGACCAGTTCTATATGCTTCATTGATACCAGCTGTACCAAGGATAGATGCACCCGTTGGGAAATCCGGTCCCTTGATGATTTCCATGATTTCTTCAATTTCTGTCTCACGGTCCTCATTCACACGGTTATCAATGATCTTAACAACTGCATTTACGACCTCACGCAGGTTGTGAGGTGGAATATTTGTTGCCATACCTACGGCAATACCGGTTGTACCATTTACCAGCAGGTTTGGATAACGGCTTGGAAGTACGACTGGCTCTTTCTCTGTCTCATCAAAGTTCGGGATGAAATCAACTGTATCCTTGTTGATATCAGCAACCATCTCCATAGAAATCTTGGAGAGACGTGCCTCTGTGTATCGCATCGCAGCCGCGCCATCACCATCGACAGAACCAAAGTTACCATGTCCATCAACCAGTGGATATCTTGTATTCCATTCCTGTGCCAGCTTAACGAGTGCCTCGTAGATTGAACTGTCACCATGTGGATGATATTTACCCATTGTATCACCGACGATACGGGCACATTTACGATGTGGCTTATCCGGACCGTTGTTCAGTTCCACCATGGAATGTAAGATTCTTCGCTGTACAGGCTTCAAACCATCTCGCACATCTGGAAGAGCTCTTGCAGCGATAACGCTCATGGCATAATCGATATACGATTCTTCCATGGTTTTCTTCAAATCCACTTCATGGATTTTATCAAAAATTGTACTATCGTCCATTGTTCTCCTCCTACTTAAATGTCAAGATTCTTAACGAATTTTGCATTTGCCTCAATAAATTCACGTCTTGGCTCTACTCTCTCACCCATCAATGTATCAAAGGTTAAGTCAAGCTCAGACTCACTGTTCTCATCAATCGCTACACGCAGCAGAACCCGCTTTTCCGGGTCCATAGTTGTATCCCACAACTGCTCAGCATCCATCTCACCAAGTCCTTTGTATCGCTGGATCTTGTTATTCTGGTCACGACCAACTTCATTTAAGATATCTGCCAGCTCTTCGTCACTGTATGCATACCATGTCTTCTTATTTTTCTCCAGCTTGTACAGTGGTGGCTGTGCCAGATATACATGTCCTTCCTTGATCAGATCCGGCATGAACCGGAAGAAGAATGTCAACATCAAGGTTGCAATATGTGCACCATCGACATCGGCATCGGTCATAATAATGATCTTGTTATAACGAAGCTTCTCAATATTGAAATTCTCACGAATACCGGTACCAAACGCGGTAATCATGGCTTTGATTTCTTCATTTCCAAGAATACGGTCGATTCTTGCTTTCTCTACGTTCAGAATCTTACCACGCAGCGGAAGGATTGCCTGTGTTGCACGGGATCTGGCAGTCTTTGCAGAGCCACCAGCGGAATCTCCCTCTACGATGTAGATCTCGCAGTTC
>CAVCCL010000369.1:1436-2021 GCA_963600665.1 Bifidobacterium catenulatum
GTGTACTCTTACGGGCAACATCTCTTGCCTTTCTGGCTGCCATACGGGCACGCTGTGCGACAACTGCCTTACCGACGATAGCCTTTGCTACCTGAGGATTCTGCTCCAGGAAATAAGTAAGCTTCTCTGTCACAAGTCCCTCTACTGCAGTTCTCGCTTCTGCATTACCAAGCTTCTGCTTTGTCTGTCCTTCAAACTGTGGCTCTGGAATCTTGATACTTACGATGGCTGTCAGACCCTCTCGCAAATCATCACCAGACAGGTTTTCTTCTTTGTCACGCAGAATCTTATTGCTTCTTGCATAATCATTGAATACCTTGGTAAGTGCACTCTTGAAACCAGTCAGGTGCATACCACCTTCTGGTGTATTAATGTTATTTACAAAGCTCAAAGTAAGCTCATTATAAGAGTCATTGTGCTGCATTGCCACTTCCACATAGATATCATCCTTATTACCCTCGATATAGATGATCTTGTCGTAAAGTGCAGTCTTTGTCTTATTCAGGTAAGCGATGAACTCCTTGATACCACCTTCGTAGTGGAAGGATTCTCTCTGCTCCTTGCCCTCACGCTTATCTTCAAGAT
>CAVCCL010000370.1:0-2009 GCA_963600665.1 Bifidobacterium catenulatum
AACCTGCACTGTGACTTTAGGCTAACAACAATCAAGAAACATTCGGTTATCAAAATCGAACGATGGAAAAAATACATGAATATCATAGACATTAACACTTCATCCCCATATAAGGCGCTTGTAGACCGCGGATTTATAGACAGAGCCGGGGAGCTTATAAAGGAATATGCCGGTCTTAATGCCCATGCATCTATAGCTGCAATCATAACCGATGACGCAGTCGGACCGCTGTATGCGGATAAACTTGCAGCCTCACTTTCAGCCGTGGGCTTCAGACCGGTGATATACACGATTCCTAACGGTGAGAGCTCAAAGAACATAACAAGCTATACAGCAGTGCTTAATTTCCTTGCAGAGCAGCATGTCACAAGAAGTGATTTTATAGTAGCACTTGGCGGAGGCGTTATAGGAGATCTTGCAGGCTTTGCCGCGGCTACATTTTTAAGAAGGATAGACTTTGTACAGATACCGACAACTCTGCTTGCGGCTGTGGATTCATCCGTGGGAGGCAAGACCGGTATAGACCTTGAGGCAGGCAAGAATCTTGCAGGGGCCTTCTATCAGCCTCGTCTGGTTATATGCGACATGGACTGCTTCGATACCCTGCCGGAGGCTGTATATACTGAGGGCTGTGCCGAGATAATCAAGTACGGTGTGCTGGGGGACAAGGAATTGTTTAAGCATCTTGAGGAGCATGGCAGGGAATTTGACCGTGAATATGTTATCTCAAGATGTATAGAGATGAAGAGAGATATAGTCTGCGAGGATGAGTTTGATACAGGACTCAGACAGCTCCTTAATCTGGGACATACCTTAGGACATGCTGTAGAGAAGCTTAGTAACTTCGGTATGTATCACGGTATGGCAGTTGCCGTAGGCATGGCAGTTGTGGCAAGAGCCTCAGCGGCCCAGGCTGTTTGCTCGGAGGAGACGGCAGAGCGCATAGTCAAGGTACTGCAGCAATTCGGACTTCCGACCGACTGTAATTATGGCATAGACGAGCTGTATAATGTTATGCAGTCTGACAAGAAGCGCCGAGGTAAGGATATCTCCATAGTAGTGCCGACACATATAGGTGCCTGCGAGATAGTGAGGATGCCGCTTGACAATATGCGCAGCTTCATGGCTATGGGACTGTGATTGCTGCAGCTAAAAAATGTTAACAGAAAGGTACTGCAATATATGCAGGTTAATATAAGTCCAAGACAATTAAACGGAGAGATTAAGACCGTGGCTTCAAAGTCACAGGCACATCGTATGCTTATATGTGCTGCATTTGCAGACAAGGCTACTGATATAGTATGCGAGGAGCTCTCTCTCGATATAGAAGCAACAGCCGGCTGCTTAAGCTCCATGGGCGCAGATATAAGCTATGACAAGGATACTTTAAGCTTCCATGTTGTGCCTATAGCAAGACAAGCCGGTCAAAACGATGAAGTCATAACCATAGACGTAGGTGAGAGCGGCTCAACGCTTAGATTCATACTGCCGGTCGTAGCGGCACTTGGCATCAAGACTCATATAGTTATGCATGGCAGACTCTCGGAGAGACCGCTGTCACCGCTGTGGGAGGAGCTTGAGGCTCATGGTGCAAGGCTTGCGAGAAATGATGACGGCACGGTTGATGTAGCAGGAAAACTCACAGGCAGTCATTACAGTATAGCGGCAGATGTATCCTCACAGTTTATAAGCGGACTGCTCTTTGCAGCACCGTTAATCACAGATAAGGACAGTGATTTTGAACTTGAGCTTACAGGCAATATTGAGTCACTTAATTATATACTGATGACCATAGATGCACTTTCAGGCTTTGGTGTTAAAACAGAGCAAAGCAGCAATGTGTTAAAGATAAGCCGGGATGCAGTATATACTTCACCCGGAGAGCTCAAGGTTGAGGGCGACTGGTCCAACGGAGCATTCTGGATATGTGCGGCTGCACTTACAGCAGATACGTTAAATGTGACAGGCCTCAGAGAGGACTCTGTACAGGGAGACAAAGAGGTACTTAA
>CAVCCL010000371.1:0-2008 GCA_963600665.1 Bifidobacterium catenulatum
CTATACACAAGGTAGCGCTTGCTATGAAGAAGGGCTCTCTATGTGCACTTGGACAGACTGCTCCTAACCCTGTTCTCTCAACACTGAAGTATTTCCCAGAAGAATATGAGGCACATATAAAGGATAAGAAGTGCCCAGCTGGAAAGTGCAAGAAGCTTATTAGATTCGAAATAGATCCTTCTAAGTGTATTGGATGTACATCCTGTGCTAGAAAGTGCCCCGTTGGCGCTATTGCAGGCGAAGTCAGAAGCCCACATAAGATCAATACAGCTGTTTGTATTAAGTGCGGCGTATGTAGAGACACTTGTAAGTTCTCTGCTATTTCAGTTCATTAGGAGGTAGAGAATGATTAAGCTGACTATACAAGGTATTCCTGTTGAGGTTAAAGAAGGTGCAACTGTGCTAGATGCAGCAAGAAAGGCCGGAATAAGGATTCCAACTCTTTGCTATCATCCTGATCTGAAGCCCTTTGCATCCTGTGGCCTTTGCGTGTGCAAGCAGGAGGGGAGTGCTAAGATTCTTAGAGCCTGCTCAACTCCTGCAGCGGAGGGCATGAGGATAATCGCAAATGATGAAGAGCTTTTCAATGTAAGAAGGTCTGTCCTTCAATTGATTCTATCTACTCATCCTGCATCGTGCCTTACCTGCATAAAGAACAATAAATGTGAGCTTCAGAGACTTGCTGCAGAGTTTGGCCTCAGAGAGCAGCCATTTCCAGAGCGTATACAGCATAAGGATAAGGATAGATCAACTGGTGCTTTGGTGCTCGATAGCGAGAAGTGCATAAAATGCGGAAGATGCATTGAGGTATGTCATGATCTTCAGGGCGTATTTGCTCTGGAGTTCACATCAAGAGGTGATAATGTTCAGATGTCTCCAGCCTTCAACCTTCCATTGAATGAAAGCCCATGCATCAAATGCGGACAATGTGCAGCGCATTGCCCAGTTGGAGCTATATATGAAGAGGATGAGACAGATAAGCTTCGAAAAGCTCTGGAGAGTCCAGATACCATAACCATGGTTCAGATAGCGCCTGCTGTAAGAGTTGCCATAGGAGAGGAGTTTGGATTGAAGCCAGGTGAGGTATCTACTGGTAAGCTATATAGCGCACTCAGACGTCTTGGAGCTGACTACGTATTTGATACTAACTTCGGTGCTGATCTTACTATCATGGAAGAGGGCAGCGAGCTTATTGAGCGAATAAAGAATGGTGGTGTTCTTCCTCAGATTACCTCCTGCTGTCCTGGATGGATCAACTATGCAGAGGAGTATTATCCTGACCTATTGGATAATCTCTCAAGTGCTAAGAGCCCTATGATGATGCAGGGCGCCATCGAGAAGACCTATAGTGCAAGTAAGCTGGGTGTAGCTCCAGATAAGATATTCTCTGTTGCTATTATGCCATGTACTGCTAAGAAGACTGAGATCAATAGAGATGGAGAGCATGCAGAGTCTTCTGGCTATAAGGATGTTGATCTTGTTCTTACAACACGTGAGCTTGCAAGATTGATAAAGGCCTATGGCATTGATTTTGAGAATCTTGAGGAGTCTGAGGCTGATAGCCCAGTTGGAGCCTATAGCGGGGCTGCAACCATATTCGGCGTAACTGGCGGTGTTATGGAGGCTGCTGTAAGAACTGCTAGCTTCGTGCTTACAGGCAAGGAGCTGGAAAATCCGAAGCTTGAGCTTGTAAGAGGTCTTGATGAGGTTAAGGCTGGTACAGTCAAGTGTGGGGATGTAACTCTTAAAGTTGCTATTGTCCATGGTATGGCTAATGCTAAGAGCCTTCTTGAACAGATAAGAAAGGACAAGAGGGATGGTAAGAAGAATGAGTATGATTTCATTGAGATCATGGCCTGCCGTGGCGGCTGTATCGCAGGTGGCGGTCAGCCATATGGCACAGATGATGAGATGAGAGAAAAGAGAATAAACGGTCTCTACACCGATGATGAGAAAGCTGTAGTCAGATGCTCTCACCAAAATGAGGAGATAAAGACTCTATACAGGG
>CAVCCL010000372.1:0-2003 GCA_963600665.1 Bifidobacterium catenulatum
GAAATTTTAGTCAGAGGCAGGGGGAGATTTACCCACAATCATGCCTGAAGCCTCACATAAATACGCCAATAGCTCCTGCATACCCAGCCTTTTCGGCACCAAAATACTCTCTCGTTAAATACGATGACAATGAGTGAGATGCATTTCCAGGGCCGCCGCCTGTCACTGCCTGAATTACGTCGAAAAGCTTCAAGCCCCCGATCAGGTTAAACATGACGGACGAGACGATCGACGGATAAATAGAAGGCAATGTGATGTGCCAGAAAAGCTGATGGCTGTTTGCACCGTCTATCATTGCTGCTTCATAATACGTTTGAGATACGCCCTGTAGTCCGGCAAGATAAATGATCATTGATAGGCCTGTGAACTGCCAGACATTTATGAATATGATAATAGCAACCGCTCTTCCGCCTTCTCCCATCCAGTCAACAGGAGCCTGACCAAACCAAGAAAGTACTTCATTAACAACGCCCTTGTCGTACTGGAAGAAGAAATACTGAATATAGCCCATTACAAGTCCGGACATCATTGCAGGAAGATAAACCATCGTTCTGACTATATTTCTGCCCTTGAACTTTGAATTGACAAGGATCGCAAGTAACAAGCCAAACACTTGCTGAAAAAAAGTGGAGCCAAATCCATATAGCAAAGTGTTCTTGAATGATGACCAGAACGTTGGATCTTTAACCAGTCTGACATAGTTATCAATACCAATAAAAGTCTTATGGCTCGAATAACCATTCCACTTCAGCAATGAGACATAGAAAGCATTTCCCAATGGATACGCCACAAACAACAGAAGCAGGATCAATGCCGGTAGGTAGAACAGATTCATTCGTTTGTGTATTTTTTTCATCCGCTTCTTCTCCTATAAAAGGCCGCTCTAATTGTCAGAGTGGCCTTTCTTGTGTAGACAAATATCACATGTTAAGCATATGCATGGCGACCGATTTATTCGTGAAGGTCAGTATAGTTCGTCTGCATATTTTCAAGGGCTGCTGTGATATTGTCCGAAGCGTTTCCATCTAACAGGATGTCCATAGAATCATCGAACACGCCCCACATACCACTGGGCTGATACTGACGGTCAAAGAAGTTATCATAGGTTAGATCTCCAGCGAACTGCTCCTGAGACTCCTTGAATGCATTAAGAATGTAGGCATCCGTAACACCAGTGTCTGTAAGGCAAGGAATGCCGCCGTCTACCTCAGTGGCAAGCTTATCTGCATTCTCAGGGCGAGCCAGGAACTCAAGGAAGGACTTGCACTCGGTCTCATACTCCGTATCCTTCCAGATTGCAAAGCAACTTGCGTTTCCTTCGCCTACCCCGTAATAACTCTTGCCATTCTCAGTTGCAGCCGGAGAAGGCATTACACCAACATTGGCATCAGGAGTGTATGTAAGCATTGCAGGGATGCACTCTGTGGAGTAGATCATGAATCCAGCCTCTGCATTTGCAATTGCCTTCTGCGCGGTTGTCAAGTCTGCAGTTAGAGCATCCGCATTAAAGAATCCTGCATCTGACCAGTTAGCAATCAGTGTAAAGGTATCAACACCATCAACCGTGTAATCAAATGTTCCATCAATTAATGCCTGTGCCTGCTGATCCGGAGCATCTTCGTTTGTTAAGAATGTGGGGAGCATGCACTCGAGCATATAGTTGTTTACGCCAGAGTTATTGCAACTCATCTCAATCGGCGTTGCATCTGTCTTATCCTTAATTGCCTGACAAGCTTCTGTGAAATCATCCCAAGTGCGAATCTGCGTTACATCAACGCCCGCCTGCTCCATGACATCCTTGTTATAGATAACACCGCAAACAGCTTCCGTAATCGGTAATACATAGATGTGTCCCTCGGAATCGGTAATGGAAGGAAGCAGAGACTCATCGATTTTGCTATACCAATCCTGATCCTCCAAAGGCATCAGGTACTCGCTGTAACGGGCTACGCTCCACCCATGCGTTACCCACATATCAGGAAGATCGCCGGACGCCATTCTTG
>CAVCCL010000373.1:0-2003 GCA_963600665.1 Bifidobacterium catenulatum
CCTTTTTCCTTTGCAATCCCGATCAGTTCCTCTGCCTGCTCTGCCCCGGAGAACAACTCGATATCCACCATATCTGCCGTTGCTTTTTCAATCACATGCCTGTTAATCTCGTAGATCGTCGGCGTGGTAAAGGCAAGCTTCTCGCCACCCTCCGCCTCACTCCGAATTGTGAATAGCAACACTTTCTCCTGCAGAATCTCTGCTACCTTTGCAAGCAGCCTGTCCAATTGTTCATAGTCCGGGAAAATATCCAGATAATCGCCACGAAGCTCCACCATATCAATGGCAAAGCTTCTCTGCGACTGTTTTATCTGATTCGCCTGCGCTATGATTTCATCTGCTGTCCGTCCGACCAGCGGTACACAGATCTTCGGTCGATCAAACCCGATGATGCATTGCTTTATCTTACAATAACGAATCATAGTTTTTCCTCTATTTTATTAGTTCATCTTCTCATAGTACTGGGATGACAATGCCTGCAATACCTCTTCGATTGTGAAGGAATCGTAATCCTTGTAAATGCTTGCCTGTATATAAATATAGACACCATCTTCTACTTCAACCACAGCGGTAACATCTGTTATATCCATAGAGAATGCTCTATATGTCTGTACATTATACAAAACGTCTTTTCCATCCACAGTTGCCATCTGGTTCAACTGTGTATCCTGAACCTCATAACTGTCAATGGAAGATATATCCAAATATGCCTCTTCTAATGCACCATCCAAAGAAGGAGCTGTCTCAATTCCATACTGAATGGTTGACACATTGTTCGATACAAAATTCACATAATGGCCTTCAGGACTTGCAAAGTTAAATGTAAAACCATCAATACAGCCCTTAACCTTATATTTATACGCATCATCAAAAGTCTGTAAATATGCATTTTCCAGAGTCATATCATCCAGACCATTCTCATACCCTGCGTCTCCGTCGGTTGCCACCGGCTCTTCTATATCCTCTTCCACCTGATCAAGCAGATCCGAATTCGTTCCAAACAGATCATTAATCATATTGATCAGATTCACAAACTGAGCATTGTCTGCCAGCCGCTCAACCCATGCTTCCATAAGCTTCTGACTTTCTTCGCCCAATGTCTGCAGATCATCCTCTGTAGCAGTAGCAATATCATACACCTTTTTGCTTGTATCCAGCTGCTGCAAAGAAATGTTCGATGTATCAATCGTTGTGTTAATGCTTCCGTTACAAAGTGTCTGGTTGGCTACCTTGAACTCGAACGAATCGATTGCCATTGTATAGGCAGCTCCCTTATTGATGTCTTTGTAAGCACCCTTATAATTAAATACATATGTATCTGCGCCTATGATATTTGCATTGATGGTATTCTCAAATGTATTGTCCGCTCTGTTAAATGTTTTCTTCCAGTCAACTGACAGGTACGAGGAAGCCGAAAGCTTCACGGTTGTGGTAACCGTATCTCCTGATTTTACAACATCCTTTGTGAAATCGAGTCCGATTTCCGTATCTCCGGCAAATACAGTCACACTTCCGTATGTATTCCCACTGATATCGTGTGTCTCAAATTTCACACCGGCAGAAGTTCCGGACAAATCAAAGCTTAAGTTCCCGGACAAATCATCTTTACCCGCATCAAGCCAGAAATCATATTCAAGCTTTACGAGATTCATAATATTGATCTTATCCTTGCATGTAATCTTAACCGCTCTCTTGCCCTTAACATAAACCTTGACACGCAGATCATCCTTAATCAGACTTGGTATCATAGTCTTTACCTGCTCCATGTAATACTCATAATCATCCGCGCTCATGCCCATCTGATCAAGAGTATCCTCTGAGCTCGTTATCATTTCACTCATACCGTCAATCACTGATACACACGCATCCTGCAGATCTTCCTTTGACCATGTCACATAATACTCCTGGGCTGTTACCGTCTCATCATTGACGGTAATCCTGGCTCTTCCCTGTTTTTTAAATTCTGCAGTATCCCAGATTGTCTCTAGTGCATCCACATACCC
>CAVCCL010000374.1:0-2000 GCA_963600665.1 Bifidobacterium catenulatum
GATCCTAGGGCGACCTTAGGGTACGATTGTCTCGTCATCCACCCAGTCCTCTCTGTTGTTCAGTACATCTTTTATGAGTTCGTTCGTTCTCTTCGTCAGTGACTCCAGTGTCTCCAGTTTGAATTCATAGTCCTGTGCGGATACTATGATGGTCCTGAACATCTTGTTGACGATGTTCCCTTTCCAGCTGGGGTTGCTCACGAATACCACGGTGAATCCATATTCTTTTATCAGTCCCTTTGCCGTCCTAGACAGATTTTTCATCACCGTGTTCTCTGCTTCCTCATTCAATACCTCATATGGTCTCAAGGCACACTCCAGATATGTGTCGTGCATATCCACGAATCTCCCTGACTTCCTATCCTTGATGCACATATTCATCAATGACCCGTTGGATCTGTACATCTTTCCTATACAATCCATGCAGGTCATCATGGCTATCCTTCTCTGATAATCCTCTGGCATGTGTATCATCACCAGTGGGAATGTTAGGGAATATCTTTTGTCGTCATAGATGGTGGCATACACCGTCATCATCGGTGTCCTTTTGAAGTATGTCGATATGTTCTTTTTCGTTATGCCATTCTTCTCGAATTCATCCCATATTATCGTTTTGAATGAATCCATCTTGTCTTGGTTCTTCAACATTCATTTGACCTCCGTCAAAATAAATAGGGAAAAGGTTTGTGAGAGAAACATCATTGCTTCTTCTCTTTCTCTTCCAAGAGTTCCTCCAGCATCTTCTTCTGCCTCTTCTCCGCATAGGTCGGCATGTCTCTTGTCAGATAGCTGACCGTCGCTGCGATGATGAGTGCCAAGAATACTGTAGACATTATAATCCAGAATAAGGAATTCATTTAAGTTTCACCTCCTTTACCTTTCTCTTATACTTCTCCGTGTATGCCGTCTTGTCTGTGAACTTGACGCTTTGTTTCGTGGACCTGAGCATGTCCTTACAATCTGCCAGTTCATCCTCTGTCATATCGGATACATTTATCTTAATTGCCTTGTGTCCCAATCTCACCATCTTGAGCATGAACTCCTGTGTGAACTCATACTCACGTCTGTTGAGTACCTCGATGGACAATCCCGGTAATGGTGATGTTGTCTTTACACCACATGCGTATGCTACCTCAGCTTCCTTCCTCAGCTCTTTCAAGAGCAACTCTCTCTGCGTTACCAGTGTTATATACTCAGTTACCTTGGGGTCGTCAAGCATGTCGTACAATTTCGATTCGATTTTCTTCAAATATTTCTCATTCATATTATTCTCTCCTTCTATGATCTAAATTCTTTTACAATATTATCTGGTCTCTTACCGGCTGTTTGTTGTTTATATCATCAAGGTACCACAGGATATCATCCTCGATTATATCATCTGGTTGATGTGCATATAATCTTTGGACTATCTCCCATGTGTCTCCTATGAGATATAATCCATTGTCCATATTGTCACAATCTAATCTCTTCACCTTGTCTATGCCTATACTCAATGTCCCTCCTATGTGGTTGGCTATTATCTGTGTGAGCCTAGCCATCGCATAGTCTGGGTCCTCCTTCGGTGTCCTTACGCCTTTGAGTCTGCAATACTCGACGTACGCATACACTTGGCTTGGTGAACCATCCCAATGCAAGTATATACCTACGCCGTCGTTCTCCCACGCATCCACTGTGGATATCACTGCTCTGTTTCCCATATTATCACTTCCTTCATATCTCTACTTCTATTATATCTATCACGTTGAATGTATATTCGGATACATCATATGAGATGTACTTCCTCTTCCATTCCTCAAGTGCATCATCTATCTCTTTCTGATCCTCTTTGTCTTTTACCATGACCTCGAAGTCCACAGTCAATGTACCTTCTATGCGGTCACAGTTGAATGATATCCCATATGCTTCATCCAACTCTTGCAATCCATAATCGTCTATGTCTTCTTCGATGATGTTCTCGATCTCCTTCAACCTCGGGTATGGCAGCTCATTCGTTCCATTGA
>CAVCCL010000375.1:0-2000 GCA_963600665.1 Bifidobacterium catenulatum
GGCTTGCAATGACATGGGCTTGACAATGAGCGCAGCCTTTACGGTATTTGCCAAAAAGGTAGGAAGAGAAAGGCGTATCCCGTTCGAGATATCAGCAGATCCCTTTTATTCTGAGAGCAACATGGCGCACCTACGCCGCGGAATTGCAGCGCTGAATGCCGGACAGGGCGTTGCTCATGAACCTATTGAGGACAGTAAATGAGAAAGGTATGGTTTGAGGAGGCGTGGGATGACTATCTGTACTGGCAGCTGCAGGATAGAAAAACCCTCAAACGAATCAATGTTTTGTTGAGGGATATTGAGAGAGCAAGCTTTTCAGGTACAGGAAAACCCGAACCATTAAGGGGCGAATTGAGCGGGTTTTGGAGCAGACGCATTGATGATACAAACAGGCTGGTATATCGCATTAAAGACGGCGTATTGGAAATACTGTCATGCAAAGGACATGATGATGATAAGTAACCACCACAATCACCTTGTAAGTTTTTCGTAAGGTTTTGGGAAGAGAAAATATATGGATTTTGGAATAGGCGTCCTATATACTTGCGTCAAGGTCGGTAAGGGTTTGCTGTCAAAGGCGGGCACGATCCGAAACAGGTAATTAGAGTTTAACTAAGAAAAGGAGAAAGTGCAATTATGAGAAGAAGTGTTAAAGTTGCAGCGCTTACGTCTGCAGCAGCTCTCCTTGCTATCGGCGCTTCCATGACATCCTTCGCAGCTGCAAGAGGCTGGACACAGGAGGATGGCGAGTGGGTATGGCTTGATAGCTACGGCGAGAGAGCAACAGCTACATTCAAGATGTCAGGTAACAACTATTATTATCTGAACGATGACGGATATCTTGCTTCCGACGAGCTCGTAGAGTACGAGGACAACTGGTACTATGTAGACGAGAACGGTGCTATGCTTCGCAACACATGGAAGGAAGTAGAGAATACTGATGATGACGAGGATTTCGAAGATACCATCTGGTATTACTTCCAGTCATCAGGTAAAGCTTACAAGTCCGGAAAGAAGTCCATCAACGGCAAGGAATACATCTTCGATGAGGATGGAAAGATGCTGTTCGGCTGGATCAAGAAGGACGGCGATTCTTCATACTCTATGGGATCAAAGGATGAGGATTCCACAGATTGGAAAGAGTGCGAGTACTATGCAGGCGAGGCTAATGACGGTGTAGTAGCAACAAGCGCATGGAGACAGATCAGAGTATATGATGATCAGCCTGAGACATACAAGAGCACCAATGATTCCGGAGATTATGATTACTGGTTCTACTTCAAGTCCAACGGCAAGAAGTACTATGCCGATGACGAAGATGATTTCATAGAGAAGAGCATCAAGAATGTAAAGTATGCATTTGCGGTAGACGGACATATGCTCTCAGAGTGGAACATGGAGGCTTCTTCCGCAACAGACGCGAAGTATTTCAGCGATCCCGAGAGCGGAGCTCGTGTAACAAAGGGCTGGTTCAAGGTTGTTCCTTCAGTCGGTGTCGATCAGGAAAACTCTGAGGAATATGACAACAACGCTAAGTGGTTCTATGCAGATTCCAATGGTAAACTGTATACCAGCATGGTGAAGTCTCTGAACGGCAAGAAGTATCTCTTCAATGCCAAGGGCGAGTGCCAGGCCGGACTGAAGTATGTTGTATTCGACGGAAACGGAGATGTATACAGCATCACAGGCCTTGACGGTGATGATGATACAGAGGAAAAGCTTGACGGCTATACAAAGCTCGGAGAGCTTGATTCTGAGGTTGAGGATGCAATCGAGGCAGACGGCAAGACAGGCGTTTACTACTTTGGAAGACCGCTTGATACAGATGCGACCATGAAGACCGGAACATGCAATGTGACTGTCGACGGAGACAGCTATACATTCAAGTTCAAGACAGACGGCACTAACAAGGGCAGGGGTCTCAATGGTCGTGACGGAAGCAGCTACTATGTAAACGGCCGCAAGGTTACAGCTGATTCCGATCAGAAGTTCGAGCTCTA